>CAYZJY010000090.1:0-7167 GCA_964478995.1 uncultured bacterium | reverse complement strand
AAGGCAAGGACCACTACGCTTATGATGATTGCAGAAAAGGAAGAATTCGTATATCCCACCAACGTCATACCCAATGCAGTGCCAGCTGCTGGAGGATGTTCAACGTCCATGACGACCATGATCAATATTGTGATTCCTACTGAGGCTGAGAACCACAGTGCTTTGAAGAATATGATATCCATAAAAGGAAATACTGCGAAGCAGACACCCACAAAGAATCCCACAAGATGACCTCCAATTATTCGTTTTGGTTCTGCTGAAATATTATTTGGCATGGCAAATACAATGAAAGAAGTCGCCCCTATGCTCGCAATGACAACTGGATTATCTGATAAGAGAATTGTGATGAAAAATACCGCCGTTGCCGCATAGGCACTCTGACGGACATAATCTCTCCAGTAAGTGGAGAATTTAGAATCAATCTTCATTTATAACTTTGTCCGTATCCCAAAAATAAAAAACCCCCTACTATAATAGGGGGTTTTCCATTGATAACATAAGATATACAGTTAAAAACCTTCGACCTTAGCAGATTTTTTATAAAGTTGAAATACTATATGCCAACCAAGTATTACAAAAAATAAAGGTACCATCCAACTGGTCTGGGCATGTAATCCCGGTATCCAACCTCCACCTGTCAATGCAGTGCCTGCATGGTGTACTCCTATCATTGTCCATATGAGTGGGACGCTCATGTAGGTATTATGCTTTGACCGCAATCCTGCGAGTGCAAGCAGGTCTCCATCTGGAGCATTACCCTCTTTGATCGCTGCAATTATCTTTTGCTGTGCAGGCCATATACGAAACCATACATTGAATGCCATAATCGTTCCAAACATGGAACCTAAGTGAATGTTAAAAGTTCGATATTCAAAGCCTGCGAATTTCTGCATTGCGAAAACATAAGCAGAAATAAGTAGGAAACTAACAATCGTGACCAATCGAACATTTGAGGCTAGTGGGCTTTTATATATGAAATCATATAGAAAAACCGCAACAAATGTAAATAAAAGTAAAATATGAATGAACATGTTCGCTGGCTCACCCGTCACATCGTTTGAAGTGAAATCTCCAGGCATCAATCCTTCAGTACCTGACCAGTAAATTACATAAAGTAATACCACTCCTGTGATCCAAGTATACGCAGCTCCCCATCGAAACCAGTATAATGTTCTTGGCATCAATTCAGGTACAACCTTCTTTTTTGTATCACCATCCATGGTTGGAGCAAAGGATGTATTGATAAAGTTAAAAAAGTATAAAAGGCCTATCCACATGACCCCGGCAATGACATGTAGCCATTTGAATATTGGATGAATTAAGTCCATGATTTTATTCTCTCTTCCTTTTTTTGGTTAATCAATATTTGGATGTTTCAAATTCTATCTAAGGTTTATCCTTCGCGCAAGTTATATGCACCATGGACCCTATCTATTGCAACCATGAAAGATGCGATCCGCATTGGTACACTCTTATCATTTTTGATAGAATAGACCTCGTTAAAGGCATGCACCATCTTTTCTTCAAGTTTTTTGTTTACTTCATCTTCGGTCCATTTAAACTGTTGAAGATTTTGCACCCATTCAAAATATGATACTGTAACACCTCCGGCATTTGTTAAAATATCTGGTATGATTGCAATTTTTTTATCCCAAAGTGTATTTGCAGCATCGCCAGTTACAGGGCCATTAGCAGCCTCTACGATCACCTTGCAATTCAATGAATCCACATTTGATTCATTTATGGCGCTACCCAATGCTGCTGGAATTAAAAAGTCACACTCCAGTGCAAGTAATTCCTCATTAGTGATTTTCTTTCCCTGTTCAAAACCATCAATGGTCCTATTTTGATAATTATAATCAAAGAGTGACGGAATATCTAGTCCATCGGCATCAAACAATCCACCTGTAACATCACTCACAGCAATTATCTTACAACCGTATTCATCTAAAAATTTTGCAGCGTATGACCCTACATTGCCAAAACCTTGAATAACAACCTTGCAATCTTTCAAATCTATGCCCCACTTGTCAGATGTTTCTCGCGTAATGACTGCCGTACCTCTTCCGGTTGCTGCCTCACGTCCTGCAGAACCTCCTAACTCCAAAGGTTTTCCAGTAACAATCGCAGGAGAATAGCCATGGATCTGACTGTATTCATCCATGAACCAACTCATGACCTGTGCATTGGTATTCACATCAGGAGCAGGGATATCAACATTGATGCCAATTACAGGGTCAATCGCGCGAAAAAACCGTCGAGACATTCTTTCTAACTCTGTCTTTGAATATTTAGTTGGATCAACTCCAATGCCTCCCTTTCCACCACCATATGGGATATCTAATAGTGATGTTTTCCAAGTCATCAAAGTGGCTAGAGATCTTACCTCATCTATGTCTACATGCTGATGATATCTTATGCCTCCCTTAAAAGGACCTCTAGTATTATTATGCTGTACCCTAAACCCAATTACACTTTCTAATTCCCCATCATCTTTTCTAAAAGGAACCTCTACGGTCAACTCACGGTCTGGTATCTCAAGAGCTCTTGCAATATTGGGTTTGAGACCCAATTGTTTTACTGCTTCATTATATGCTGATGAGGTTGGATTGGTACTTGACGACATAATTACTCCATTTTATATCATAGGTTATATTAGTTAAATCTAATAATCATTCTAATAACAACAAACCACATGGTTATATCATTTGACGATCAAGATCGGGCAGTTAGAACCTTCCATAACGTTTAGTGGTTTACTACCCATGAAAAACTTTGTTATGGGAGACTGCGTGGATGCACCCATTATGATGATGTGATTATCGCCTGCAGTTTCAATTATTGTATTGACCGGATCTCCAATTTCAAAATTCTGTTCAGCCTCAACACCACTTCTTCGCATCATCTTGGCAGCATTTTCTGATGCCTTTTTATATTCTTTTCCTAAATGCCCATCCTTGCTAATGGTGATAAGAACAACTTTGATATTGAATGCTTGTGCAACTCTCACACCATATTTGACTGCCCTTGCTGTACCTGGAGAATCATCAACCGCCAATAGAATTTTATAGTCTACATTTTTATTGAAATTATTTACAATAAAGATCGAACTATCAATGTATTGGATCATGTCATGGGCCATGCTTCGCTTTCCACTGCCTCCAATAATTGTAAGATCATATTTTTTAGTATCCACCTCATCCCTTAATTCTTTGATTATATCTCCATTCCTCAATATCAAAGATAAATTTTCTAGGGCCGTACCTTTGAGCAAGACCTCTGCACGGCCTGAGCCACTTTCAATAAGAAGATTTTTAGGAAAGCCATCCTTGATGGATTTTTCTTCAATGAATTTATTTTCTGAAAGATAATTATAGGCCCATTCCAATACATCAACGCCCGGTCTATCAATATCCCATGTATCCATGAGTTCATTCGCAAGACTAACGTCTTTCATGCTAAACTCACTGATCTTTTGTCCAACATCAACTATCGTAGTTGATGCTTTAATGACACGAGCAATATTCATCCCTACATCTAGTGTAGGTCCTGAATATTCTTTGCTACTGATTGCAATCAATATCTTCATAATAACATAGGCCAATAGAACGTTGAGATAATTAATAGTAGAAGGACAGAAATTATAAAAAGTTTCCAGCCTGCTTTAAAATAATCACCAGATGTAATTAGACCAGTGGAATGTATAATCATGCAGGTAGGCGAAGCCACAACAGTTAAATAAGCAAAAGCTGATGCAATAGAGGTCATGATTCCCATAATTATGGGCTCACCGCCCATATCAAGGATAATTGGACCAAGTACAGCGACTGTAGCAGCATTACTTAATAAATTCGTAAGGAGTCCAGTAACAATGACAGATACAAACCATCTCACAATCCCTATATCTTGGAATATGAGTTCTAAATAAAATAGCGTCTGTTCGGCAATCCAAAGTGCAGCGCCTGTTTCTTTCATTTGTATCCCCAATGATATGGCTGAGCCAAATAACAATATGACACCCCAGTTAGTATTTCTATTTATGTCTTGCCACTCTATTAGGCCAAAAGAAAGATATAGAAATACCCCACTCAATGCAACTATGCCAAGTCCTATGAATGGACTTAGAAAAATCCACCCCAAAAAAACAAATAGAAAGATAATTATCGCCATTATTTGATTGGCTGTTAGTTTTCCGGTCTTTGCAACTTTTACCTTTAATTTTCTAACAGAAGAATCCATTATTTTCTGTTCAGGTGTAAAAGTATACCACAGAACCGCTGCAACGATCGGGATCTCTATTATTAGCATTGGATATGCAAACTTCATCCAATCCAAATATGAGATGGTTCCCATGCCAAATTCTGATAAATAACCTATCATTATGACATTGCGACCACCGCCTGATGGAGTTCCAATTGAACCAATAGCACACCCGTAGGCTATGGAAAAAAGAAGCAATGTCGAAAGTCTTGTAGCCTTATTGGTACTTAATCCAGCATTCCTAATTAAGGCCAGTGCGACCGGTAACAACATCGCTGCTACAGTATGCTCACCAATGAAAGAGGATAAAAAAGCAGAGATAGTCACAAATCCTAACACAATTCTCCATGTCTTATTACCTGTCACATTTATGACAAAAAGTGCGAGCCTCTTGTCCAATCCTTGATTGACCAAGGCAACAGCCAGCATTAAAGACCCCATGATGAAGAAGACCGCATCACTCATGAATGATGATGCAACTCCGTCAGCGGTATCTACACCAAGAATTACTTCCATGATAAGAATTAGTATCGCTACAGCGGGAAGAGGTATTGACTCACTAATGATCAAAATAAGCGCAACACTTACAATAATTAAGGTACGATGTCCCTCGGGTGTTAAACCCTCAGGTGAAGGCACATAAAAAAAAGATATGCTTAGTAAGAAGGATAGTATGAGCCACTTTTTTCTAGTGACCCAAAATAATACATTTGATATGGAACGTGCTGAAAAGCCAAACATTGGTATTCAGAATTTATAGATTAATGATCAAGAGTGTGTACAATCGCTTGGAATCTTTGTACCATCCTGAAGGATTGCCCACTTCCAAATAGGAACTCGTTTTTTTAGTTCACCTAGGAAAAATGTCATGGAATCTAGGCCTTCCTTTCTATGTTTTGACCATATGACAACATGCAGGCTTGTTTCTCCTACTGCAACTGTTCCAATTCGATGCTTGCAAAAAAGGTCAGTTATGGGATATTTCTGACAAACTTCTTGAGCGATCATCTTTAATTCGGACTCAGCCATTCCATCATATTGTTCATATTCCAAAGCGATTATCTTTTGGTCATTCTCCATGGATCTAACACGACCATTAAACATGAGTTCAGATCCTTGCTCTAATCTTCCATCATGGGATAAGAAAGGGTCAATAAGGTCGTCAACTATTTCAATCTTTATCATTTATCCCCCTTGGACAGGTGGAATCAAAGCAACTTCATCACCATCATTGAGTACAACCTCATCTTTGACATATTTTTTGTTTACTGCAATACTGAGGTCAATGTGTTCCAATTTACCCTCTGAACGTTGCTTGACAATTTGTTCTAGATCAGATGTTGTTGAACCAATTTTCATTTCAATGACCATCTCATTCTTACCCAGTGCATACTTGACCTGAGAAAAACATTTTAACTTTATCTTTATCATAATCTAATCGTCTGTGTTGTATGATTCATTCCATCATAGATCAATAGTTTACCAATCAGATTTGGACTGATGCCAATAATTATCTTCAAAGCCTCTAGCGCTTGAATATTTCCAATTATACCTGGTAGCATGCCCAACATACCTGCTTCATTACAATTTTCAATATTGTTCTTACTATTTGGAAACAATTCAGTGTAACTACAACTTCCTTTGATATTAAATACTGCAACCTGACCCTCGTACTTATATAGTCCTCCATAGATCATTGGTACGTTATATTCCCTTGAAAACTTATCGATCAATCTCCTTGCTCTATTATTATCAGTCGCATCTATTACTACATCCAGATCTCTAAAAAATGAATTACCATTTTCTTCATCAAGATAAGAATTGAATATTGTTATTGATGCATTTCTGTTCATCTTTTTCAATTTTTCTTTTGCAACGTTTACTTTTGCTAATCCAATCTCATTGGCACTGTAAAGCATTTGCCGATGAAGATTGCTTTGTTCTATGATGTCACCATCGATAATACTTAGGTCCATTACCCCAGCACCAATAAGTGATTGGGCAGCAGGACAACCGAGACCACCCATTCCAATAATACCGACCCTGGAACTCATTAACTTTCTTTGACCTTCCGTACCAACTTCTTCAAGAATGACCTGACGTGACCAATTACTAATGTCCAAATTATCCGCTAAGAACGTATTCCAAGCCTCCGCCCCACCGGATAAACTATATGCATTCTTCAATCCCTTTTCAATAATCAAGCCCTCTGTAACAAGTCCATATTGACAGATCAGGACAATTTTTTGATCTGACTCTGGGATGCTACTGGCATCAGCGATGACATGATCAATGCCAACAAGGGGCATTTCGTCTCGTTGATCTGTTTGACGAAGATCAATTGCGATAAATGAACGACCTTCTCTGATCCAAAGGTTCAGATCATGTGGAGTGATCATCACTTCAATATTCCCCATGGTAGAAGATCGATCTGTATGCTCTCTCCTGGATTTAACATACTGGGTCCTTGGCTTGAGAAAAGAATACAGTTTGCATCAAGTGATGAGGTCAGCATGTGAGAACCCAATTTGCTTGAAGGTTTGCAAAAAATCTTATTGTCTTTTATCCATGCCTTTCCAAACAGGTATCTATGTTTTGTCTTCTCTCGTGGAAAAGATTCCGTCAAGATACCAGTTAAAGGTGGTCTCTTCCTGTCTCCCATCATTTCTCTAATAACTGGCCAGACCCACTCCATAAATCCAATATATGCAGAAACAGGATTTCCTGGAAGACCAAATACTAGTTTATTACCTTTCGTGCCAAAGAAAAATGGTTTACCTGGCTTCTGAGCAACCTTCCAAAAATGTTCTTTAACACCCAGGTCCATCATGACATCTCTGACGTAATCATATCTTCCCATGGAAACGCCTCCTGAAGAAATGATCAAGTCACAATTACATAATGCCT
>CAYZJY010000089.1:0-7340 GCA_964478995.1 uncultured bacterium | reverse complement strand
CCATCTCTATCTTTATCAAATGGTCTGCTTGCTCTTTCAGGATTATCATTATTTTGAGAGAGTGCTCTCATATTTGCAAAACCTGCAATTGTTAGAGCCGTAACGCTAGCCTCAGTACCACCTGTTATCATCGCATCTGCATCGCCTGAAATAATCAATCTCATTGCCATTCCAATTGCATCTGTCGCTGATGCACAGGCAGAGGTTATAGTCTGGTTGGGGCCCTTAAGATTCCAATGCATTGATAAATGACCACCAGCGATATTTGCTATCATTTTAGGTACAAATTGAGGTGATACCCTTCGTGCACCTTTTTGATCGATAACTCTTTTTTGTTCTTCTAATGTTTGAATGCCTCCAACACCTGTTCCTATCGTAACACCAATCCTATCAGGATTACAGGACTCAGAATCCAGTCCAGACATTGACATTGCCTCATGTGTGGCAACTAATGCATAAACAGAAAAAGGATCAAGTTTTCTTATTTCTTTTGGGTCGAGTATTGATTCTGGTGAAAAATTATTTAACTCACCAGCAATCTTTACTCTATGATTAGATGAGTCAAAATAAGTTATGGGACCAATTCCGCTCACACCTAAAGTTAGATTTGACCAATATTCGTCTACATTATTTCCATTTGGTGCGACAGCACCTATACCTGTTATGACAATTTTTTCTCGCGGCATGTCTTTTGTCTAAGATTTCACCTTCTCTATGTAATCAACTGCTGACCCTACAGTTGTGATATTCTCAGCATCTTCATCTGGAATCTCAATATTGAATTCCTCTTCGAATTCCATAATCAATTCTACTGTATCAAGTGAATCAGCACCAAGATCATTTACAAAGTGTGCTTCAGACTTGATCGTATCCTCTTCCACGCCAAGTTTATCGATTATTACTTCTTTAACTTTATTGAATGTGGACATAATGTCTCCTTATTTAATTTATGACCCGGCCACCATCAACTGTAATGGTTTGACCAGTAATGTAACTTGCCTCATTAGATGCTAGAAAAAGTGCGGTATATGCAATATCTTCGGGTTTACCAATTTGTCCAACTGGTATTCTTTCTAACAAATCTTTTTTTGTATCATCTGGTAAATCAACTGTCATTTCAGTATCAATCCACCCAGGTGCGATGCAATTAACGGTTATTCCTCTTGTGCCAACTTCTTTTGCAATTGACTGTGACATTCCAATAAGACCAGCCTTGGATGCTGCATAATTTGCTTGTCCAGGGTTGCCAGTCAGGCCTACAATAGATGTGATGTTAATAATCCTTCCAAATTTGTTTTTCATCATTGGCCTTACTGCAGATTTCATACCATAAAATGCACCTTTTAGATTAGTTTGGATGACTTCATCCCATTGTTGGTCATTCATCCTCATTAATAAAGCGTCCCTAGTAATACCTGCATTATTGATTAAAATATCAAGTTTACCAAACTGTTCAACAACAGTTTTAATAGTATTTGAAAATGCCTCACCATCTCCAACATCACATGGTAAGTAAGTTGCCATATGTCCTTGGTCATTTATCTCATTACTTAATTCTTTGATCTTTGATTCAGATCGTGCAACGCATATGACATTTGCTCCAGATGCTGCAATCAAACTTGCAATTGTGCGACCAATTCCTTGCGACGCACCAGTAATGATCGCAACTTTACCAGTTAGGTCAAACATCGATTTTCTCCAATTGTTCCATTGACGAAACACTTAGACACTCAAGAGATTTATCAATACGTTTGTTGAGACCTTGCAGTACTTTTCCAGGACCGACTTCTATAAATGAAGTTATTCCATCATTTTTCATTGATAAAATAGATTTGGCCCAATGGACAGGATTTTCTAGTTGTCTTATGAGTGAATCTTTTATATCACTGCTATTTATCACAGGTTTTGCATCTACGTTTGTATATAGTGGGTATTTTGAGTCTGAAATTTCGAGAGAATTAATCGTTTCAGCAAGTTCTTCTCTAGCAGAACACATCAATGGTGAATGAAAAGCACCACTTACATTTAATTCTACAGCCATACGTGCGCCATTATTTTTTGAAGAATCCATTGCCCATTTGATTGCATTTGGAGACCCGGAAATGACAACTTGACCAGGTGAATTATAATTTGCAGAAACAACCGTTCCAATACCATCGTAGGAAGAACATAGTGAGTCTACAGATTCATCATCCATACCGATAATAGCGGCCATTGTACCTTTTTCTTTTTTTCCTGCTCTAGCCATGCTCTCTGATCTACTTTTTACGAGTCGAAGGCCAGTATCAAAATCAAATGCACCACCAATTGCAAGAGCAGAATATTCACCAAGGCTATGTCCTGCTAATGCTTTTGGTTTTAGACCTTTCTCTAATAGCAAGTAACCTGTAATTACAGAAACAATATATATGGCTGGTTGCGTATATTCGGTTTTTTTTAATATTTCATCAGGTCCATCAAATATAATGGATTGGATATCACATTCCATTATCTCATCTGATCGTTTAAAATAATTTTTTGCTAATTCGGATCCTTTTTTTAAGTCTAAACCCATCCCAACCTTTTGAGAAGCCTGGCCCGGGAATAGCCAACCGTTAATTATCATATGGATTCCCATCTAATCAGAATACTTCCCCAAGTGAATCCTGCACCAAAGGCAGCCAATAATATAAGGTCACCTTCTTTTAATCGATTTTCTTTAACTGCCTCATTTAATGCAATGGGAATTGTACCCGCAGTTGTGTTCCCGTACTCATTAATATTGATTAATACCTTATCTTTCGTGATACCACAACGTTCTGCGGCAGCATCAATTATTCTTTTATTTGCTTGATGAGGTATGAATAAGGCAATATCATCTCCAGATAAATTATTTTTTGATAGTATTCTTTCAGAGACATCTGCCATTCCTTTAACCGCATATTTATAGACAGTTTTACCATCTTGTTTGATATAATGCTTTTTTTCATTAACAGATTTTATTGTTGCTGGCATTCTACTTCCTCCGCCTGGAACAATAAGATAATCACCGCCCGAACCATCCATATGTAGGATAGAATCAATGATACCAGATTTCTCCACTGTTGGTTCTAAAATGACGCCGCCACCACCATCACCAAAGATCACACATGTATCTCTATCTTGAAAATCTAAAATTGATGTCATGGTATCTACGCCAATAACCATTATTTTTTCATATTTACCTGAACTTATGAAATTTGCTCCAGTTTCTAGTCCATACAAGAAACCTGAGCATGCTGCACTTAAGTCAAATCCCCAAGCATTTGTTGCTCCTATATTTTTTTGAACTAATGCTGCAGTTGATGGAGTGCAATGATCAGGAGTTACTGTACCAACTATGATCAAATCAATTTCATTGGCCGAGATATTTTTTTCTTTAAGAAGGGAAAATGCAATACGGGTTGAGATATCTGAACTGGCTTCATCTTCAGAAACTATATGTCGTTTTTCAATCCCAGTTCTTGAGCGGATCCACTTATCTGATGTATCAACTATTTTTTCCAAATCATGGTTAGTCATGACCTTTTTTGGGGTATTATGAGCAGTCGCTGTTATCTTAGCATTCATCTCAACTTAGGAAGAAGGTAGTCTATTATTGGTTATTAGTTTATAGAAATTATAGAACTAGCATATGGAATTGCATTAGGAGGCTGATACTACAGGTCTTCCTCTATAATAACCACAATTAGGGCAGGCACGATGTGGTATTTTTGACTGACTACATTGTGGACAGGATCTAGTAGAGACAAGTCCTGATTTATAGTGTGTTCTACGTTTTTTACCACGAGATTTTGATTGACGTCTTTTTGGCAGTGCCATTTATTCTCCTTGAGTCTTTTTATTTTCTAATTTTTTTAATTTATCCCAAATCCCATTAGTTTGGTCATTCTTACAATCGCAGGAAAGGTTATTTTTGTTTATTCCACAGATTAGACATATGCCATTACATCCGTCTTGGCATAGAGGTTTCATTGGTTTATCCAATTCAATAAAATCTGCTAGAATGTTACTGAAATCTAATTCATCTTTAATGGAAGATAAATCGATTATTTCAGTCATATCTTTATCCATTCTATTTTCTAATTTGTTAGTAAGCAGTATATCAAAAGGCAAAGACATTATTGAGTCAAATAAATCTAAACATCGAACACACTTATATTCGATTTTAGTATCTATTTCACCATTTAGATTAAAACTATTAATGTCTAATAAATCAACTGAAAGCCTGCACCGGATATTATCATTTTTGAAAACTGTGCCCTTCTGAGGGATGTCAACTACGGGAATGTCAAAGAACCTATTCTGGAACCCGGATTTTATATCCGATAATTTAATTTTCATTTACAGTAAATAAATTTACTGGATTCAATAAATTTAACCAACACTGAATAGACAATTAAAAGCGACTATAATAATATTTGATTTAGTTCAAAAATAAAATCAATCTTGGGCTTCATCTTCATCCTCATCCTCCTCATCATCAAATAAGAACTCATCTTCACTGTTATCCTCATCTTCTTCTAATTCATCCTCATCTTTTCTTAACAAAAGATCATCATCATCTGATTTTTTCTTAAAAATAATAAACATCAGTGTTTCACCAACAGATACAATGGAAAGGGCATATGATAGAATTGAAAGTCCAATCAAAAAATATGAAACTCCAAGAATTATGGCTGAGACGGTTTCAATATTAGAAACAGTACCCATTGGTACTGCATAACCATTTGAAAAGATATTTGGGATGCAATAGCAAAGTCCAAAAAAGCCAAAAATATCATTTCGAACACAGCAAATTAGTTCATGCATCCATCCAGGATATACAATTGAAGAGGCATACGTAGAGATGTTGGTCAATTTCCCACCCATGAACCATTCGCATCCAAAAACGAAATTGATAAAGTTAACTGCATTGACCCAGAACCATGAAAATATCTCTAATCCTAATAATAACATGGGAATAAGAAGGATATGATAAAGGACAATTCTCCAGGCGTGGCCTATTGTAATTGAATAAGAATTAAATACTGTTCCCATTGTATCTTCTTCATATGTTCCAACAATAGATGGTACATAAATCAACGATACTCCAAGTACAAACAAAGTATATATTGTAAAAACAGATCCAAAGAAATATATCACATATGGTATTACAAAAATAAATTCACCTAGGTAAGGGATAGAACCCAATAAAGCAAAAAGACTTGCAAATAATACAAAAAAGAAAATAATAATTACTAGAGCAATGGGAGAAAAAACTACTGCATGCCAATGTTTGTTTACATACTCCCAAGCATCTCCAGAAGAGAAGAAATCATTGCCTTTCAATTGTTTCATGGTGACGCGACTGACAGCAGTAGAGGCAAGTAGAATGAAAAGAATCCATATAGTAATTCCTAGATAGTATATAACCCAACTATACCAATGTGCTTCATTGCCAAATAGGCAGGGATAAAGACCATATTCTGTAACTGCATTTTGAAATGTTCTACCGGAAAGAATTAAAGAAAGATAACTAAATAGCCAGTAGGATATGAATCCTCCGAGGTTACCCACGATGAATATCCAAATCTTTTTTCCACTAAGTGCAAGTCTTGGTGCACGAAATAAATCGCGAAAATCATAATAAAGATTAATTGGTCCCACGTTATTATCTCCTATTTTGTTATTGTTCTTTTCTTACAAAATCAACCCAAGTTGCCATTCCAAGTTCGCTAGATAGAGCAACAGCAGCAGTTTTTGCTGAATTATAATTATCATAACTTCCTACACGGACTCTATACCAGATCTCTTCAGCATTGAAGACTACTTTTTGAATATAAGAATCATATCCTTGTCCAATTAATTTTTGGGAGAACAATTGTGCATCCTTCAATATTTTTTTTGATGTAATCTGGATTGTAAATCTATCAGTCCTTTCAGCAATGCTAGCTTCTTTTTTTGGCTCTTTAATTTGTGCCACGACTTTTGTTGATTTATCAAATTTAGAAATTGGTTTAGTACTCTTTTTCTCTGAATTTTCCATGTTACCAATAGCTGCTAAGCTTTCTCGGTCTTTGTCAGACATTGATTTTTCATCAATTATGTTTGTTACTACTTCAGACTCAATTACATCTGACAAACTTTCATCATCTTGATTGACCTGTTCACCATCATGTTCTTCAGTATCCTCGATTTCTTCATTAAGCCAATCTTCAGTATCTTCGTTTTGATTATCATCTTTGACAACTTCTTTTTCACTTGGTTCCAATATTGTGAATGAGAATGACTGGTCAGCGATTTCATCTCCGTATTGTGAAATGAGAACCTCAATAGAGTAATCGCCTGGATAGTCGGGTGTAAAGACCATCTCTTGACCAGCGTCAGACGCAATCAAATCACTGGAATTCATTAGAGATCCGTCCGGTTGTTCCGAAAGCGACCAAAAATAATCTACATCTTGACCTTCCTCAGGGTTATTGGCTGTAATGGTTATAGGTTCGTTGACATATCCTTCAATCCCGCTCCCATCACAGGCGAAGGATAAAAGAAGAAGGGGTAGTATATGGATTATCTTACGCATGAAAGAAAATCATTGGTCACTTAGAAGTTCACCATCTGCGAAGAAAAAGGCAATTTCTTTTTGCGCGTTTTCATCGCTATCGGATCCGTGCACAGCATTTTCTTGTAAGTTGGTCGCAAAGTCCTTTCTAATGGTGTTTTCATCAGCATCTTCTGGGTTTGTTGCACCAATGGTCGTTCGCCATGATTCGACTGCATTTTCCTTTTTCAATGCGAGTACCATACAAGGGCCTGAAGTCATGAACCCTGTGAGTTCATCAAAAAATGGTCGCTCTTCATGTACGGCATAAAAACCTTTCGCCTGTTCTTCTGACATCTTTAACAATTTTGCAGATATTATTTGGAATCCTGCCTGTATTATTCTATCATATATCTTTCCCGTATTTCCAGCCTTAACCGCATCCGGTTTTATGATTGCAAATGTCTTATTGCTCATTGTTCACCTTTTATTGTTTAATTCATTAATTCTTTCATTAATTCACCGATATCCGCAACGGATTTTGCCACTTTAACACCACATTCTCCAAGGATTCTCATTTTTGCAGCGGCAGTGTCATCTCCACCTGAGACAATCGCTCCAGCATGGCCCATTCGTCTCCCTGGAGGTGCTGTTTGACCAGCGATGAATCCCACCGTCGGTTTTGTCATATGGTCCTTTGCCCAGCGTGCTGCTTCAATCTCCATTTGCCCGCCTATTTCACCAATCATGACTACACCTTCAGTTTCTGAATCAGCCTGGAAGAGTTTGAGACAATCTT
>CAYZJY010000088.1:0-7394 GCA_964478995.1 uncultured bacterium | reverse complement strand
ATCCTGAATAATGCTCTAAATAAATAGTACTGAGAGCAATCTGCTCAAAAATATTTTCTTGTTACTATTAATCTGATTCTAACCTTATTTTATAAGTATACGAATAAACTCTAATATGGGTGAATTTAAAGAAAAAATAAAATCTATTATCTTTGGCACAACCACCATTTATGGGAAAGTGTTTGATATAGTATTGATCTTCAGCATCATAGCTAGTGTTATTGTAGTAATGATAGATAGTATTGCTAATTATCATAATACCTATGGTCACACTCTTTACATGATAGAATGGGGATTTACTATCCTTTTCACCATTGAATATTTACTGCGTATATATTGTATCCGCTTGCCGTCAAGTTATATCTTCAGCTTCTTTGGCATTATTGATCTACTTGCAATTATTCCAACTTATTTGAGTCTTTTATTCCCGGGAGCAACTGTTTTTTCTGTCATAAGGGTATTACGTGTTCTTCGTGTATTCCGAGTTTTAAGACTAGTTCAATTCATGGGCGAAGCAGAACAACTGAGAAAAGCAATGGCTGCTAGTAAAAGAAAAATATTCGTATTTCTATTTTATGTAATGACACTTGTGGTTATTCTTGGATCTATAATGTATTTGGTTGAAGGAGAAAAATCAGGTTTTGATAATATACCTCGAAGTATTTATTGGGCTATTGTTACATTGACCACAGTTGGTTATGGCGATATTTCTCCACAAACAAATCTAGGACAGGTCATAGCAGCCATGATCATGATCATGGGTTATTCCATTATTGCAGTGCCAACAGGGATTGTTACTTCAGCAATGCATTTTGTAGAAAATAAAAAGACTATGCGATGCGCAATCTGTGAAGATAAGAACCAGAAAAAAGGCACAAAATATTGCAATAATTGTGGTGGTAAATTCCTCAATGATCATTAAGGTTTCAGTAATTGGGCTACGATCCTAATAAAAGACCGATCAATCGATCCAGAATAAAAAATATGGAAATGGATGATGAATGGATCATCGGTCTTTTGGATAAGATAAAGGTTGGACATATAAGTACTCTAAATGGTGAACAACCATTTATCAATCCTTCTTCTTTTTATTATAATAAAGACAAACATGAGATCTATTTCCATTCCAATGCATATGGAAGAATGCGTTTTAATGCTGAAAGAAGTCCTAAAGTATGTTTTGAATGTTTTAGGTCTGGTCGTTTATTACCATCAAATCTTGCATTGGAAATGAGTTTTCAATACGAATGTGTTATAGTGTTTGGATATATAAGGATAATCGATTCAATGATGGAAAAGCGTGAAGTATTGAATGGTCTACTCAATAAATATTTTAATGAAATGCGATCAGGTAAAGATTATCGTCCAATAACAGATGAAGAATTGGAACAAACATCAGTGTATGGCATTAATATTGATTCCTGGAGTGGTAAAAAAAATTGGGAAGAAAAAGCAGAACAAGCAGAAGATGGAGAATGGCCTGACCTAAATCAAAAATGGTTTGATCTATACTAGAAGTATTTCTTCCAAGCCTCATTAGACTCTGGCCAACGTGCTGTTACCTTTTTCAGATCGGTCCAAAATTCAACTCCACTCTTACCTGTGATATCACCATGACCATACTTTGATTCATTCCAACCACCAAAGCTATAGGGTTCTCTAGGCACTGGAACTCCAATATTAATTCCTACCATTCCAGCCGAAGCTGTTTCAGAAATGGTCCTCGCAACCTCTCCTGAAGTAGTAAATACTGCTGCTGCATTACCATAGATATTATTATTTTCTATTTTCATCGCTTTATCGATCGTGTCTGTACGTATGATTGATAATACTGGACCAAAGATCTCTTCTTTTGCGCAGGGCCAATCTGGATCAACACCATCTAATATTGTAGGACCTAACCAGTATCCATTATCATAACCTTCAGGGGGTGTTGGATCCCGTCCATCAATCAATATCTTGGCTCCCATATTTTCAGCATCATCTATATAGCTTTTAATACGATCAAATGCAGATCTACTTATTATAGTACCCATATCCACACCGAGAATATATTTTTTGGCCTCTTCTATTAATTGATCAATAATAGGGTCAACATCTGCAACGCCTACTGCCACGCTTGCAGCCATACATCTTTGTCCAGCACTACCCATAGAACTAGCTAATAGTCCTTTAGCCGTGCTATCGAGGTCTGCATCTGGAACCACGATCATATGATTTTTAGCGCCCCCTAAACAAAGTGCTCTTTTTCCTTGAGCTGTGGTCCGTGAGTAAACGATCTTAGCGACTTTTGATGAACCAACAAATGCAACAGCTTTAATATCTGGATGATCACAAATAGCCTCGACAGCTTCTTTAGAACCATTTATTATTTGAAAGACACCATCTGGCAATCCAGCATCTTTTAAGTATTCAGCGATCTTTAAGGCTGCAATAGGTGTTTGCTCTGAAGGTTTTAATATAAAACAATTACCTGATGTTATAGCTAATGGGATCATCCATAAAGGAACCATCGCAGGAAAATTAAATGGTGTAATACCCGCTACTATACCAAGTGGTTCATGGGTCATGGTGCAGGTAATACCGTCTGCAACCTGTGAAGAATCACCTTTTAAAATATTTGGTAAGGATGTGGCGAACTCTACTACTTCCTTACCTCTATTGATACTCGCCTTTGCATCTTCAATTGTTTTTCCATTATCCAAAGAGATAAGGTGAGCCAATTCCTCTATATTTGATTCTAAAATTGTTTTAAAACAAAACATGATCTCTGCACGATCACGAATATTTGTTCTTTCCCAAGCTGGAAATATTGATCGGGCAGCTTGAACTGCGATATCAAGATCACTATAATTTGAATCAGGTATGGTTGCGATCTCTTTATCAAAATAAGGTGAAATAATTGATATTGTTTTACTGGAGCTTGAATCTTCAAACCTGCCTGAGATCCAGTTCTTTTTTTCACCAAGATCTTTAAACTCTATTTTTGTCATTATTTTTCCTTAATTACTTTAGGGTACTTTAAGTGCATTTGAGAGAATTTCCAGACTCTGATCTAATTCATTATCCTTTATGGTCAGAGGCATCAAAGTACGAATAACATTCCCATATGTACCGGCAGTGATCATGATCAATCCATTTTCTAAGGCATATTGATGAATACGGGATGTATGTTCCTTATCTGGTTCATTATCTTTATCAATAATGACTATGCCCTGCATAGCCCCTAAACCTCTTATCTCACTGATCCATGGACAGGAATTCATGATCCCCTTAACCATTGTATTAATTTTTTCACCTATTTGAATTGCACGTTCTGGTAATCTTTCATCTTCCATAATATCTAAAATAGCAAGTCCGGCAGCACAAGCAACGGGATTGCCACCAAATGTTCCACCTATGCCACCTACATGAACTGAGTCCATTATTTCAGCTCTACCTACAACACTACTCAACGGCAGTCCACCTGCAATAGATTTTGCTAAAGTGAACATATCTGGTTCTACACCAAATTGACTCATAGCAAAAAGGCTACCAGTTCGACCAAAGCCAGTCTGTACCTCATCCGCCACCATAATTATTTCATGCTCATTACAAAATTCTCTTAATTGCATCATAGCTTTGAAGGAAGCAGGGATAAAACCTCCTTCACCAGCGACAGGTTCAATAACAGCACAAGCAATAGATCGTGGGTCTATCTCTAAGCTATTCAGATCCAGATCCTTTTCTGGAAATTCAACACGATGAATATTGGGGATGAAAGGACCAAACCCTTTTTTATATGGATCTTCTTTATATGTCATTGACATGGTCATTTGTGTTCTTCCATGAAAAGCATGTGAGAATACTAAAATACTGTTTCTACCCGTAAATGATTTAGATATTTTCACTGCATTTTCAACTGACTCTGCACCTGAATTAAAAAATGCGGCTTTACAATCAGCTGAAATTGGTACCAACTCAGATAACCTTTCTGCTAAGGTAACATAGAGCTCATAAGGAGCAACCGTAAAACAAGGATGGATGAATTTATCAACCTGCTCTTTTATTGCTGCTAATACCATTGGATGTGAATGACCAATATTCATGGTACCAATTCCTCCAGCATAATCAATAAATACATTTCCATCCACATCTATCAGATTAGAGCCAGCAGCCTTATCTATGAAAACACCGCTCACTGAGCCGTGTCCATTTGCAACGGAAGCACTTCGTTTTTTAGAAAGTTCTATCGATCTTGGCCCAGGTATAGCTGTCTTTATATTAGCTTTCATTTTTTACGTTTTTCTACCTTCATCTAGATCATAAGGAAACCAATACTCTTTTTTCCTGATCTGATAATCAATTAGAATATGTTTCGGTTCCCTAAATTCATCTAATCCTTCGATTCCAAGCTCACGTCCACCACCAGACATCTTCATTCCACCAAACGGTGCGGCTTCATTATCTGTCAATGGATCATTGATCCAAAATGATCCAGCCTTGATATCATCAGCGGCAGTTAATGCTTTTTCCATATCATTCGTATAAATATTGCAACCCAGACCATATTGAGAGTTGTTAGCTAATTCGATGGCTTCTTCCAGTGTTTTTATTTTTTGAATTGGAATTATTGGTCCAAATGTTTCCACATTCATCATTTCCATTTCACTGGTGACTTGATCAAATACAGTAGGTGAATAAAAATAACCTTTTTGAAATTGTTCAGGACGGCCTCCTCCGCAAAGCAACCTCGCCCCTTCATTTTTTGCTCTGTTAACCTTACTCTCAGCTTTTTCTAACTGCATCTTAGATACCATAGGCCCCATATCTGTTTGGCCACTCATTGGATCACCCAGTCGAACCTGCCTTGCCTCTTCAACAACAGCTTCTGTAAATGCATCTGCAACCGATTCCATGACAAAGACACGTTCAAGTGAAGTACAGACCTGCCCAGCATTTAAAAGGCCTCCCCATGTAGTCCCTTTTGCAGCTATTTCTATATCAACATCATCGCAAATGATGATAGGATCATTCCCACCTAATTCTAAACTCGTTTTCTTTAATTGTTTTGCTGCCATCAAAGCGATCTTTTTACCTGTTTCAACACTCCCGGTAAATGCTATTACTCTTGTGTCTGGATGATCAACCAAAGCCGCGCCTGTTTCACCATCACCTGTTATAACATTAATAATACCTTTAGGTAAATGATTGCATGCGACCTCCAACCAATATAGAGTAGAAAGGGGTGTTATTTCCGATGGCTTTATTACGACCGTATTCCCTGCAGATAGCGCTGGTGCAACTTTCCAGGCCATTAATAATAAAGGATAATTCCAGGGAACAATACATCCAACAACTCCATAGGCTTCTTTAACGACCATGCTCATTGATCGAGGAGTAACCGGAGCAACAACCCTGCCTCGTTGATCACGGCCTATCTCTGAATAATATTCAAATATTGAAGCGATCCATTCTATCTCATCTAAACATTCAATAAGAGGCTTTCCACTTTCAGCAGTTATGATCGATGCAATTTCTTTATCATGTGCTCTACTTTTCACAGCAACTTCTCGCAACAGATCTCGCATTTCCAATGAACCCAGTATTTTCCAATCTTTCCATGCTGTCTTTGCAGCCGAAACTGCCACATCAACGTCTGAGGCTGAACTATTTGGCACTTCAGTAATAATTTCTTCAGTGAAGGGGTTCTCTACTTTGAAGGTTGACCCATCATTCGCATCATACCAAGATTTGTTTATATAATTCTTATTATTCATAACCTATCTCCAATTATTGATCTATGGATTTGAATGAGCTGGAAAGAATTGATAGAGCTTCATCAATCTCAATTCTACCCACATTTAGAGAGGGTGAGATACGTACACAATTACCGTGAAGCCCACCACGCCCAATAAGCAGACCTCGGTCTTTCGTCTCTTCCATTAAACGATCAACAGCTTCGGGATTTGGAGATCGATCTTTCTTTGTCTCATCTACAACAAGTTCCAGACCAACCATTAATCCTTTTCCCCTTACTTCACCTATTATCTCCTTATGTTCGGATTGTATTTTCTTCAACCCTTCTATTAAGAACTCTCCCATTTCATGGGCATTTTGTTTCAGATTATCCCTCTCCATTATTTCTAGAGTGGCGTTTGCAGCTGTGCAACTAACAGGATTACCACCAAAAGTAGAGATCGAATTCTTTTTTAGTGAACTTGATATTTCCTTTGTTGTTATGACTGCAGCTAGTGGCATTCCATTTGCTATCCCTTTTGCAACTGTGATCATATCTGGTTCAACACCAGAATGATCGATTCCCCATGTCTCCCCAGTACGGCCAAAACCAGTTTGAACTTCATCTGAGATAAATATTCCACCATGCTCTCTTATTATATCAGCCACTATAGAAAAATATTCATCTGGTGGTGTTATAAAACCTCCTACACCTAGCATTGGTTCAGCTAGAATGCCTGCTACTTTCCCTGTAGTTGTCGTTTGGATCAGTTCCTTAACATCCTTAGCGCATGCAACTCCGCATTTAGGATATGACAAATTAATGGGGCATCGATAGCAATAAGGTGCCAAGGCATGTTTAATGGATCCGACTTGGGATGGTAGTGCTCTCCAAGGAGCATGCGCGGTCAACGACTGTGCCAAAGTGGAACGACCTGAATAACCATGGCGTAAAGCAACTAATTCTGTATTGCCAGTATAGAGTTGAGCCATCATAACAGCAGTCTCATCAGCCTCTGTACCAGACGCATTGAAAAAAACCTTTTCAAGATTCCCCGGTGCTATTCCAACTAATCTTTCTGCTAGTTCGACAACTGGAATACTTGGGTATAACGATGAAATATGAGTAAGTCGGTCAATCTGTGCTTTGACCTTGGTATTGACTTCATCATTAGCATGCCCAACAGATACTGTAAGAATACCACCAAAGAAATCCAAGAATCTGTTCCCTTCATGATCTGTCACATGGAATCCCTTACCCTCCTTGATCACCAAGGGCTCATCATAAAAGTTCTTTACAGCATCAAACAGATACTCTTTATGTTTTTTTCTTATTGTTTCACTATTGCTCATCATTCACCCTTATCTCCAAACCACCAATCCTTAACACTATGGTCATAGTCAATAAAGATGTGTTTTGCCTCTCTAAATTCTTCTAGGGCCTCAACTCCATGTTCTCGACCGATCCCAGATTGTTTCATCCCTCCAAATGGTGCAGCAATATTTTCCATTAGTGGATTATTGATGCAGACCGTACCAGACTTGATCTTATCTGCTGCAGTCATTGCGCGTTCGATATCTTTTGTGAAAATAGTGCACCCTAGACCATATTTGGTCGAATTTGCAAATTCAATTGCCTCTTGAAATGATTTGATCTTTTGTATTGGGATCACAGG
>CAYZJY010000087.1:0-7408 GCA_964478995.1 uncultured bacterium | reverse complement strand
TTATTCATACACCCTGAATTAATGTACTACATTTGACCTCTGGCACTCTAATTGACGTATATAGTTTAGAAAATTAATAAACCTTAAAAAGGAGCAAAATAATGACACTAATTAAATGGAAACCTAGACCAATGAGCATTTTTGATGACATGGACAACATGGTCAATTCAGTTTTTAATGCAGACTGGAATTTACCTGCAAAGGTAAGTTCTAAATGGTCGCCTGCAGTGGATGTAAATGAGACAGATAATTCATTTAAAATAACAGCAGACATGCCAGGACTTGTAAAAAAGGATATTGAAGTAAATATCTCTAATGATGTTCTTACAATATCAGGACAGAGAGCCGAAGACACCGATCAAACATCGAATCTTTATCACTATCGTGAGAGGGCACATGGTTCTTTTGTCCGAACATTCAATTTACCTGAGTCTGTAAATGAGAAAAAAGTCACAGCTAAATTCAAGGATGGCATATTGAAAATAGAATTACCAAAACTTGAGACCGTCTTATCAACAAAAAGGGAAATAAAGATCAACTAGGGGTGGTTTGATTACAAGGAGAGGCATGCAGTGCCTCTCCTTGATCATTTGATCATGTGCAACTAAAACGAACCCCTATTGAAATCAATACCTAAACTTTTACATTCTCTCTTTAGAGATCTTGCAAACCTAATGGGACCACTGTAAAACACCTTGGAATCAAGATCCTGATTGTCTGAACAAACCTGAGTGAGTTCCTTGCCCCATTCTGGCATGCCAAATCTGGATCTGCTCCAAAGGTTGTCCACCATTGAAATATTGGTCTCATTACTATTCACATTTGTTGACATGTACATCATTTTCCTAGATATGTCTTCTGGTGATCTATCTAAAAAGAAAATATGATAGTTAAAGAAACCAATATCACCATCGACCTCAATATCCTTTAACATTTTTGTAAACCATTCAAAGTAAGATCTATCCTCAATGATCCAGTATAGATCAACTTTTATTAAGTTTACCACATCAGGCTGTTCCTTGACTTTCATTACTATGTCTTGCAGAATTGGCGCCATCCGCGAAATACCATGACCAGCACCAACCATGATCGCATGCTGGGTATCCAAGATACTCAGACTTGAAGAACCATACGGGCCATCAATTCTCACTGACCAGTCCAGTGTGGTATCCTGCCCAACAGTCTCAAGAGTGGAGTCATACAATCTTTCCGCCCAAAAATTATTTGATTTGACGTGGAGGATAAGGTCCCCGACCTCAGTTTCTTTTATTATGTTAAATGGGTACCACTCTGTTGATGATATTTCCTTACAGTTCAGGTAAAGATAGTCTCCTGGATTAAAAGTAAATTCCTCCGGTGAAGATATGGTGATCTCAAGGACCTTGGATGGAAGTAATCTTATGGACTGAAGACCAACGTATACACGATTCTTTCTCCTATTCACTAAAACATTATATAAAAATATAAGCCTCGGAATCAAGAGCCATTGAAATAGACCTATGTCTTGAACCTGAATATTGGACCGGAACAGACGATCCTTTTTCTTAACCAGGTCACTTTGTTTTTCTTCGTAACGGTCTGGTACAAGCCAATGGACAGGATTCACAGCAAAGCCTTCCATGAAACCTGGGTATTCATTAGCAATATCTAAAAATTCATTGTAATCAATGGTACCACTCATGTCCTTATCGGCTCGGTCAAAGAACTCGTCTACCAAAAGATCTAATTGAAATTCATCATAATCAACTTGATTCTCAAAAAAACTTTGTTGGATCAGTGCTTTTAACTCATCACGATCAATATAACCATTATTGTCAAGGTCGTGTAATTGAAAAGCAAATTTGATCTTATCTTTATCTGTACCTTCAACCATTGATCGTATTCCACCCATGAATTCATCATAATCAATGGAGCCACTATCATCTTGGTCAAATATGTCAAATAGTCTATCGGATATATCGTTGTTGGATATCCCCAATCCATTTCTAAACTCATCCTTGTCAATTAACTGATCATCCCCTGCGATCTCTCTAAATCTATTCTTGAGATCGATCAGAAATGGACCAATCAATTTTTTTGATTCATTTATCAAAGATGTTTTCCATGTTAAGATTGTTTGAAGTCCCATAATTTATCGAAAGCTTATTTAGCAAAAACCTAATTTTTTGACATTATCAAATATGATACATGACAATATACTTACCACAATAGGCAACACGCCTGTTGTAAAGATGAACAATATTGGGAAAGAACTTCAGTGCAAGTTGTTTTCCAAATGTGAATTCTTCAATCCTGGTGGATCCATAAAGGATCGCATTGGGTGGAAAATGGTTGAAGACGCTGAGATGTCAGGACGGATCAAACCAGGTGATACGCTTATTGAACCTACCTCTGGAAATACAGGGCAAGGCATTGCACTGGCTGCTGCGGTCAAGGGATACAAGTGCATTATCACCTTGCCGGAAAAAATGAGCAAGGAAAAGCAGATCGCATTGGAGGCATTGGGTGCAGAGATCGTTCGTACACCCACTGAGGCAGCATTTGATTCACCAGACAGTCACATTGGAGTTGCAAAAAGACTACAGAGTGAGATACCTGACTCACATATATTGGACCAGTATGAGAACCCATCAAACCCTGAGGCGCACTATCAGGGGACTGCCCAGGAAATATTGGATGATTTTGGAACGGATCTGCACATGGTTGTCATGGGGGTCGGCACTGGCGGAACCATTACTGGTGTTGCCAAGCGTCTCAAAGAAGAGATACCTGAGATCGTCATTGTTGGTGCGGACCCGGTAGGCTCGATCCTTGGCGGAGGTACAGATGTTGAGCCTTATCTTGTAGAGGGCATAGGCTATGATTTTTTCCCAGATGTCTTGGACAACTCGCTTGTGGATGAATATGTTAAGACAGAGGACGAAGAATCATTCACCATGGCACGAGACCTTATAAAAAAAGAGGGTCTTTTATGCGGTGGCTCATCGGGCTCTGCAATGATCGCCGCCCTCAAAAGTGCAACAAGATTGAGTAAAGATCAAAAATGCTTGGTGGTATTACCAGATGGGATTCGAAACTACATGACAAAATTTCCAAATGACCAGTGGATGAAAGACCAAGGATTCAAGATCTGAGACCTATCGTAAAATTTCCGAGTATTTTCATCGGCACTGTCCTCTCAGTGTGGATGGTTTCAGTGACCTATCTTTCTTACTCATACCCTGACATCGAATGGGAATGGGATAAGATCAATACAACAGACATACACTTCCCTTCTAACTTCGCATGGGGAACCGCCACCGCAGCCCACCAGGTTGAGGGAAACAACACAAATAATAATTGGCATGAGTGGGAGAATTCAGTGGATGGCAATGGCGTTTCCCGCATTCACAATAATGATAGATCAGGGTCAGCCGCGGATCATTGGAACAGGTATCCTGAAGACATCCAACTCATGAGAGAACTAGGCGTGAACCATTATCGATTTTCAATTGAGTGGTCTAAGATAGAGCCTGCGCAAGGTGTGTTTGATCAAGATGCTTTATCGCACTATCGAAAAAAATGCGAGGCACTTATTGAATCAGGCATTACTCCGGTCATTACGCTACATCATTTTTCTCACCCCACATGGTTTGAGAGACTTGGTGCGTTTGAGAAAGAGGAGAACATTGGACATTTCATCAAATTCTCTGAAATTATTTTCAATGAATTAAAAGATCTGGTAAAGATCTGGTGTACATTTAATGAGCCATCCGTATTTGTGGCTCAAGGCTACTTCAATGGAATTTTCCCCCCTGGTAAAAAGGACCCTGTCCTCGCAGGAACTGTTTTGGAGAACATGTTGAATGCCCATGTTGAGACCTACTTACACTTAAAGGCACTTCCACATACTGAGGATGTGAAAATTGGGATCGTAAAGAATATTTTTCAATTTGATCCCCATAGGAGGTGGCATGTCCTAGACTGGATCTTCAGCAAGATATTAAATGATGTTTATACCAATGCCCCGCTAAAGTTTCTCAAAGAAGGTGAATCATCATTCTACATGCCCGGAATGGTCGACAATCACATGTCCAATCCAAGAGCAGTGGGAACCCTCGATTTCATAGGGCTCAACTACTATTCCAGGATGCATGTGAAGGGTCAATTAAATGCGAAAGAACCTTTTGTATTTGATACTCGAGATCAGGACATGATCACCGACATGGGTTACCCCCTTTACGCTGAAGGTTTTCATAGAGCACTCAAGACCATCAGCAAGATGGACGTTCCGATCTACGTAACTGAAAATGGTCTCGCAGATGCCAAAGATGAGATACGTCCCCTTTTCATCGAAAGATATCTATATGCGATGAATCAAGCGCTCAAGGAAAGGATCGACATCAGGGGCTATTTCTATTGGAGTTTAATGGACAACTTTGAATGGGCCGAGGGCTACAAGATGAAGTTTGGGCTCTATGAATTAGATCTTAAGACACAAGAACGTCGCCTGAGGGATGGCAGCAGACCTTTCATTGACATGGTCAATAAGAGAGGCGCGGATGAAAGAGGCTACATTGTCAGCGTTGGGGAAAAAGCACCAGACTTCACCATGGAATACTCCACAGGTGAAAAAGTGAAATTATCCGACCTTAGAGGTCAGGTCGTTGTACTTCAATTCACTGCAAGTTGGTGCTCTGTCTGCAGGCAGGAGATGCCCCATCTTGAAAAGGACGTATGGCAGGCATTCAAGGATAAAGGAGTCACTCTAATTGGAGTTGATAGGGATGAGCCATTAGAGACAGTTATTGCATTTCAAAAGAAAATGGGAACGACCTACCCTCTCGCGCTTGACCCAGGTGCAAATATTTTTGGACTATTTGCAGATAAGAATGCTGGTGTGACACGTAATGTTGTCATAGATCAAGAGGGGAATATCATGTTCTTGACCCGGTTATTTGAACAGGTAGAATATCAACAGATGCTTAAGGTAATAGAAAAATTGGCAAAACACTCCTGACCTGCATCAAATCCCTTGATATAAAAACAACAAAAAAAGGCCACGAAAGATCGAGGCCTTTTTCTTAATGTTCAAAATATACAGTTTAGACTATTCCATTCGATCTATTGCTTTATCAAGAGAATCAAATGCCTGACGCGCCTTGAATTCATTATAGAGCGCTTCCTCTTGCTTTGCTATTTTCCTAGCAGCGGCTTTGGTCTCATTCCTAGCATTTTCATAATCATAGGTTACCATCACAAATACGCGCTCGTTTATATACTCAGTTTTTTCTATGGTGGCTCCCTTTAGAGCAATTGTCACTAATGATTTTGAAATAGACTCTGAAAATGCAGTATTGCTGATATCATCCCCCATTCCAGATGCTGACATGTGATTATTAACAGTTGAATTAACTTTGGTCTCTACTGATCTTGCAACTTCATCCCTTGCCAAAGATGCTGCAACTTGTTTTGAAAGTTCAAAGTCACCACGGTTTGCACTACCAACCCCAACAAATTTATTTTCGATCTTTGGAGGATTGAGAACCCAATCAGGTAGATCTTTATTTTTTATAGGTTTTGGCTTGGACCCCGCACAGGCAGCAAACATTATTAAAGATGTTAGCATCAGGACTAGATTTTTTTTCATGAGACCCTCTATTTTCTTTGTTTGAATTGTTAGTGTCAGATAAATATAACATAATTAATCTAAAATTGTTCCTCTATATTTTCTTATTGCTCAACGAGCAACCGATCACATTTTTCAAGGGATCTGTTGACATAATCTAAGATCTCCGGATGATCAATTATCGTAGAGTCCATGGCAACATTCTGAAATACGATGCTATTTGCCCTTTCTTCCAATATTCCCTTCATTCTTGTCATCTCTTGCCTCGCAAGTTCAATGGAACTTAGAATGTTCGGCTGATCAGCATAGAGTGTTTCAAGTGGTATATTTGGATCCTTGTCCCTGTATCTATCTATTCGCTTTTTTGTGTATGCGATCCTCGCTTCATAAAAAGATCTATTAATGATCTGATCACTATCATCCAATAGGGTGATATCTACCTGGTTAAGGTATCGTCCTTCCCTTCCTGAAGAAAAGATAAAAGGACCATTATCCTCCTGATCCATCATGGGCCTTGTCATAAATGTACTCCCGCTTGTAAAGATAAGATCTGCTGAGGGAAAGATCTTGGGCAGTTCCTGATAGGTGGATCGTTCACTATTGATAAGAAGAATGGTCATGTCAACCCTATCCTTCATCGCATCTAGATATATATTTCCAGCGAATGTGAAATCCTCAACCATGACACCTTCTAATGAATCAGGGACAAGATCAGTAAGCCCGATCACACCAAATGTGATGCCGCCACGATCAATGATCTTGTATGGCTTAAAGATGGGCTCTTCTGTTTCAGGGTCCAATAGATTTGCTGATATGAACGGGATCGAAGTATTACTGATCAGTTCTTTTAGTTGCTCATATCCTGCAGCAAATTCATAATGTCCTACATTAACCACATCACAGCCGATCTTTTCAAATCCATTGATCATTGCAGCTGCCCTAAAGATCTTAGACTTACTATTGGAACTATCAACATTGGGTTTGGAGAATAATAGGTCACCCGCATCCAATATGATAGGGTCGAGTCCCTGAGAGATCAATTTATTGACCGCAGTGTATTTTCTGGACAGACCGCCCAATGGTTTCTTTGGTCAGCCACAGGGATCAAGCTGACCATGTACACTTCCTGTGACCACTAGGGTCACGGTTCCCTGTCCAAAAAGAATTGAGAGAAATACCGTGGATAGGACCGTTTGTACAGATCTGATGATCATGGATCTTATTTAATGGCCATGATTATTAATGGACTTATTAACACACATCTTTTTCATCATAGCAAATATGGTCAATATATTTATTTTAATAGCATGATCTTATGGGTCTTGTAGTTCTTACCATCATTGATCAAGACAAAGTATATACCTGATGACAATGAACTACCATCACTACTCTTACCATCCCAGATCACTTCATGCCTACCCATGTCCTGCCAAGTATTTATAAGCTCTGCTATCTCCTGACCCTTGATGTTCACAATGGTCATTCTGATCTTACTTGGTTCAGGTAATCCAAAGCGTATGGTCGTGGATGGATTGAACGGATTAGGATAGTTACCAGAAATGGACAGTTCCACGGGTATCATGGACAATATATCACCGATCCTGGCTGCCACTTCAGATTCCTCTCCAGCAATGATCTTCATTCTTCTATCATAATGGTGATCGATCACACCTAAAGAAAATTGCTGTTCATTTCTAATATCCATTACCTTACGGGTATTGAGATCCACCAAACGGATAACCATGTCAGAACTTGGATCCTGTACAATACTCCAGGTCAGATCCACCTCAGAGTCCGTAT
>CAYZJY010000086.1:0-7499 GCA_964478995.1 uncultured bacterium | reverse complement strand
GACTATGACATCCTCAACTACACCAATCAGGTTGCCATTGGACTTAAATTTTAATTTTATCTCAGTTCTTGCTTATCATAGGGTAAGCAAAGTATTTTAATTGCCCTACATACCACTATAAAATTTTTTAATATCAATAACGTGGAGAGAATATCTATGAAAAGATCAGTTATGATTATTTTGGCTCTATTGGTTGCCGTACCTGTTTTTGGACGGTTAAAAATATCTAATAGAAAGGTGGTTAGAGAACTGCCCAAGAAATTACCAAGACTGCAGGAACCTGTATATTTAAATACTTTTGGCGCAGACCATAGATTTGGACCTGCAGTTCAGTATTCAGATCGAGACAGTGATTGGTCTGCTGTTTTACTTGATTCATCCTTAAATGGATACGGTCCTTATAATCCAACTCCAAATCCACTTGCGCATGCAATGGATGAAGGATTCGTTGCTGTTTATCGCCAGTTTCAAGGCTTGAATGTTACGGCCGGTTACATTGGCTCATCTCAATCTGAAGATGGTGAGGAGTGGTTTACAGAACAGACCCTAAATACGCGCTATCCAACAGGTGAGGAAGAACCAAACCTTCCAACTGCAACAGGTACGCCACAAGGTCGTTACCCAAGTGCCGGTTTTGCACCTGGAGGAAACCCTACTGCGATATGGAACGAGTATACGAATTCAGACCATGGTGGTGGAACATATGGTGGATACCCACTATACACTTATGATTCCCAGGGTATTGGTGAGTTTTCAACTTGGGTGAATCCTTTCCATATTAATAATGGTTGTGGTACTACCCCATGTGACCCCATGGACCTCTGGAATGGTAATAGTTGGGTCAATGGTGGCGGAGGAAACCCTGTCCTTTATTCGATCTATAATGGTTGGTCAGACACTCCTGCCAATTATTATTGGATACGTAGTAATTTTCATGCAAATGGATATTTTATAATGAATGATCCATTTATCATAGCAAGCGATGGGCAGACCGTTGATGGTGGCATGACCCCATTGTGGTATGACTATGGTAACTATACCTCAAGACCAGATTATCACATCAATCCAGATGGTGTTGGTTACATGGGTCAGATCAGTTATTCATATAGCAGTGACACTGAACACCCTAAGTCCCACACCTTTTGGTTCAAGAAGACAGAAGATTACGGTGATACCTGGACATCAGATGAAGGATACCAAAATAGTGGCTACCATTACATCAATGATGAGACAATTATAAGATTATCAGATTCACTTTATACTTTATGGACTGAGAACGCTGATGATTACCCAGAGCAATTGTGGTATCCTGATGCTGTCTGTGATAGCGTAGATGAATCTACTGGTGATACTCTTGAGGTTGCATGTGGTGATTCCATCTTCTATTCAAACGTTGATGGCCCTTGTTTCCTTACACCTGGCTGGTTCTTCTATTATGATTTTGATGTTAGGACCGATAATGATGGTGGATTGCATTTCACGACAGTTGCTGTTCCCATGGTATGTCCAGACTCAGTTGGTGGTTGTGAGGATAATGATGGTGATGGATTCGCAGACACTCTCTATCTAGAGGGTCGTTTTGGAAGTGGTGGACACTATTACTTCTATAATCCCGACCCCATCGATCAGCCAAATAATTGGACAGCAAGTCTGCTAAACGATCTCTCAGAGACCTACTATGCAGATTGGGGCACGTCTGACATACCTCATATCAATTCAGGATCATATCCTCCTCAGTATTACTTTTATCCACAAATAACACTTAGTGAAGAAGAAGATAGCCAGGTGATGTGGTATGCAGGTTATGAGGGCTCTGCCTTTACTTGGAGTGAGGACACGATGTTCTATTATCCACAGGATATTGATATTTACATGATGAAATCAACTGACCTTGGTGTTACATGGACCGACCTGGAGAATGTAACAGAAACTCCTGGTGGGATATACCCAGATAAGCACCTTGAGGTTGGGATACATCTTGCGTCAACTGGTACAGATGATGACGTATCCATATTCTTTCAGATGCCTGATTTTTACACTGAGACCTATCCTCCAGCAACGGGTTATGAGGACTTCATGAATAGAGTATATGTAGGGATCTATAGTAATGATGCAGCAGGAGATGTAACTGTGGGTAATGATGTTGAGCAACTAGGACCAACCAAGTTCACCCTTCAACAGAATTATCCAAACCCATTTAACCCAGTGACACAGATCAAGTATGATCTTGATCGTGCGGGTGATGTTGTACTAGACCTATTTGATGTTCGTGGTGCAAAGATCAAAACATTGGTCAACAAGTACCATGTGGCGGGTTCACATCAATTCACTTTTGATGGGTCAGACTTGGCAAGTGGTGTTTATTTCTACAGCATGACAGCAAACGGGATAAATAAGACCCGTAAACTTGTCTTGATGAAATAAATATTAAATACCATATAGCATTATATTTCAAAGTGGGGTCTTGTGAGGGCAAGACCCCACTTTATCGTTTTAATAATACTACTAAATAAGTATTGGAGACTCCCATGAGACCATATCTAATTATTTTTTTCTTATTCAATTTCATTATTGGAAAAGATATCAGTTACAAGATTCAAACATTAGCGATCCAGGATCATCGATTAATCTCCATGAATGGAAATGTGAATGAAGGTGATAATAATGCTTCAAGGTCCATGCGCGATGATACTTCCACCGTGTGGCTTCAAGATTTTGAGGGAGACCTATCTGATTGGACACCTGAGTTTGGGTGGGAGTTGACCGAAGAATCAAGTTATAGTCCAACGCACAGTTTTCACATGGATGATGATAACTATGGTGCTATCTCAAGTCTCATGTCTCCGGTCATTAGCGTACCAAACCTTACATCAGAGAATGAAATTCTAAAATTTAATTTTGCATTATGGGCAGACCTTCCTGATTACGATGGAGATGGGGATAACTACCTTGAAGATTACTACTGGGTTGATATTGCGAATGTGAGCGATGTTCCAATTTATTTCAACCAATCCTCCTCTGATGCCTATGACGGCCAGAATTGGTGGTGTGGCGACCCTGGAGTTGGAGGCTATCTAGATGCATGGGTGCAGGTATTACAAACGCCACCCATTACGGTCCCTGTTGGTGGTAATCTATCAGCGATGATGAAATGGGGTATTGAAGATTATTCAGGTGCTACAGTTGGTGGGAGTTGCACCGATGGTTGGGATGCTGCCAATGTACGTATTTCCACTGATGGTGGTACAACTTGGAATATACTCAATGGAGATGACCCATACGATTTTTACTATGGATATGGTTGGATTTACAATGACAGTGAATATGACTGTGGAGGTTCTCTAGAGCAATTGGCTGCTGGATGGGGTGGACAGGCTGATTGGCATGAGGTGAACTTTGACCTTGGTTCCTATGGCGGTCAAGAGGTATTGATCCAGTTTGCATTTGGTTCAGACCCTGCTTATTCCACTCCAGATGATAATTCATTGACAGGCTTAAGAATAGATGACATCACCATTACCAATGGTAGCGGGGATGTTGTATTCCTTGATAATGCTGATGACCAGACCAGCATGACAGCGATGAATGGCCTAGAATTTGCTTGGGAACAATATTTTTATGATTATGGTGACATCACTAGACCTGGTAGCCTAGGGTGGGAAGAATATCCTCCTGGAGCCCCTTTCAATGGTAACGCACAATTGGACATATCTGAATTTGCTGGTGATGACATTAGAATAAGATTCACTGGTCGCATGGACGAGGATGATGATGGCGGTAATGGGGATGGACTATTCATTGATGATGTCCATATATGGAGTGTTGCATATAATGATGTCCCCATGGTTGAGAATCTTGAAGCCTATGGTCTTGATAATCAGGTCGTTGTTGTTTGGGACATGCCAGCTGGTGGTAGTTATGACAATGAAGAACTTTCATTTGTTGATGGCACTTTTGAGGATGCGATCATGATGTCATCTGGTACTTCTGTCATGGGTGAGTATTTTGACATGCCTTATGGCGCAGAGACCGTTTACGCCAATTCTTGTGCCGTATGGGGTGAGCCAGGCTTTAGTGGGGTGACCACTCTCTATGGTTTTCCTGTACAAGCGGGTCTTCCTCAAGATGAGGCTGCCTATACTGTTCAGGTAACCCTCCAAGAAGGACAGTGGAATAATTTTGATCTTGGATGGACCTTTAGTGGGGATTTTGTCCTAGCGATCGAGATCAGTACAACTGTTGGCATAGGGATAGATGCTGATAATTTTCCAGGACAATATTCTTGGGCAAATCTTGGTGGATGGCAGCCTTGGACAGAGGTTGCATATGAATACGGTCTTACAGATGGGGAATTTGGTATTACTGCCAATGTAACAACAGAGGGTGGAGGAACACCAGTATTCAATGTATATCGTTCAAGTAATGGCAGTGACTTTAATATCATGTTCAATGGTTCAGATATTGATGATAATCAATATGAGGATAATACTGTCCAAAATGGAAATGAATATTGCTATCAGGTAACAGCTGTTTATGATGAGAATGAGGGTAATCCAGCCGGACCAGAGTGTGCGATTCCAGAGGCACAAACAATATATGAACTCGCCTACGATGATGGTACTGATGAGACCAGCATCAATGCTGGTAACATGAATCCGCTTTGCGTGAAATTTACTCCTAATAGTTATCCTGTTGATCTTTATAGAGCAAAGTTCTACTGTGTAGGTACATCATCAGGAGTTGGATTTGTCAATGTCTGGGATGATGATGGAGATGATGGGGCCCCTGGTACTCTTCTTGTAGAAAATTTACCAACCACCTTTGCAGGTGGCTACTGGACGCCTGTACCATTGACAAGTTATGGGATTGTTATTGAGGAAGGTAGTTTCTTTGTAGGTTGGGTGGAGACCGATCAGACACCGCCAGTTGGGGTGGATTCAGATAGTCCTTCTTCAAATAGTTACATAGATGTTGGAATAGGTTCTGGATTTGAACCATTTGGAAATTACTTTGAGGGTGCAATGATGATTCGTGCTGAGGTTGACTCAGCAAATGCTCTTGCAGGCAATGACCTTGAAACTAGTATCCCTGAGAGTTTTGAGTTAAAACAAAATTATCCTAACCCATTTAATCCAGTTACAAAAATAGATTTTTCACTTATTTCTGGTGGAATTGTACGAGTTTCACTCTATGACATTGTTGGGCGTAAGGTCAAGGACATGATAGATCAATATATGGATAGTGGTCATCATTCATTTATCCTTGATGCTAAAGGTCTTACATCAGGGATGTACTTTTATTCGATGGAGGTAAAAGGTCAGGATGGCAGTTCGATCTTCTCTACGACCAAAAAGTTGGTATTGTTGAAATAGATTTTTTAAACAATCAAATTGTGTCAGGCATGATTTTGATTCTGGCCTTGTAGGAAGGATACATAATGAAAAAAATAATTTTTTTAGTTCTATTTATACTGTCTCAATATTCTTATGCAGACATTTATAAGGATAAAATTCTTATCTATATTGAAAATTCAATAGAGAATTTTGAATTAAATGAAGATGGAAGAACTAATTTAAAAGAGTTGAATGATGAAATGGATAGAGTTGATGCAGATCGTATTGATCAATGGCTTCCAAATGCCAGACCTACAGATAGGGATGGTGATATTTATCTAAATCGTTATTATGTGATCCTTCTCAATTCCGAACGAGATGACATAGAAAAGTTGATTGTTAATTTTGAGAATCTTGAATGTGTTTTTTCTTCAGAATCAATGGCTAAGATGAGACCAGACTATATCCCCAATGATCCAAGATGGAACCAACAGTATGGTCTTCAGTTGATAGAGGCAGATTTGGCTTACGACCTATGGGATATTGAGAATGGTGACCTTCCTGGAATAGTTGAAGATGGAGAGATAGTTGTAGCAATAACGGACCTAGGGCTTGAATGGGATCACTCAGATTTGAGAGGTAACATATGGCAGAATCTAGGAGAGGATGCAGATGGAGATGGTGTTGTCATAGTACAATCAGGCAATACATGGATATTTGACCCTGATGATGAAAATGGCATTGATGATGATGAAGATGGCTATGAAGATAATTTCATTGGTTGGGATGTGTCAAATAATGACAATGATCCAATGCCTCCTACCAATGCTTATGACCATGGTACAAATGTTGCAGGGTGTGTATCTGCGACAACAGATAACAACACCGGAGTTGCATCTGTGGGATGGTCTGTAAAGTTAATGGGAATTAATAATTCCAATGATGGTCAATACATAACCCATGGAGCAAACAGCATTCTTGCTGCGGCACAGATGGGCGCTGATGTCATCAATTGTAGTTGGGGCGGATGGGGTGCATGTGGTGGCTATACAGGTGTGATAAACAATGCATTTAATAACTATGGTTCCATAGTTGTTGCTTCAGCTGGTAATGGTGGAGATGATGGTAATACAAATTATGACATGCATTCGCCCTCAGGATGTAATAATGTCATATCAGTCTCGGCCATTGGTCCAAATGATAATTTTGGTTGTTGGGCTACTGCGGGTGAGACCGTCGATCTTTGTGCACCGGGCGAGAGTGTATGGACAACCAATCTAAATAATAGTTATGGAAGTTACTGGGGTACTTCATTTGCCTCTCCCATGACTGCAGGTGCGGTTGCACTTGTTTGGTCAAGATTTCCTGATGCAGAAAAGGAATGGGTGGTGGACAGAATTGTAAACAATACAGATGAGTTTTCTGACATGGAAGGCACATGCCAAGGTAATAGCCTAGAGGGCATGTTAGGTACGGGTCGTTTGAATATTTATAAGGCTCTAAGTGCTGGTGTCTTTCCTAGTCTTTATATATCAGATGTGAATTACCAAAACGATACGGATGGTGATGGCGTATTCAATCCTGGTGAACAAGTTCAGGTAAAACTTGTCATTGGTAATGAAGCAGGTTGGGCAGATGCTGAGAATGTGGTTGCGACAATTACTAGTAATGATGACCGCATTGCGATCTTGGATGACCAGATCGAATTCACTAGTATAATTCCTTCGGGAGGTACTTCCTTTACCTTAATTGATCATTTTTTGATCTTTGCTTTTGAAGATGCAAGCCTAGGTGATGTGCCCTGTACAGTGCACTTACAAGCAGGAACAGATGACCCGCTCTATGAAAATACCATTGATATTAGTCTAAGCATATCCTTGAACCAATATGGGTTCCCAAAAGAAGGCATGGTAATAAAATCCTCTCCTGTGGTTGGAGATTTAGATGGTAATTCATTGCCTGAGATATACTATGGCAGCGATAATGGAAATCTATATGGTTATACCATAGCAGGCATGGAGCAGTTCGGTTTTCCATTTAATGTAGGCGATGATATTCGCTCTAGTGTAGCTGTTAGAGATGTAGACGCTGATGGCACCAAAGAACTTGTCTTTGGTTCAAATAATGGCAGACTCTATGTTTTAAACCCCTTTGGAGTGGAAGAGA
>CAYZJY010000085.1:0-7524 GCA_964478995.1 uncultured bacterium | reverse complement strand
GGTAAGGATATTTTAAAGGAAGGTCAAATTGTTGGTATTGATTGTGGAGCTGAATTAGATGGATATTACGGAGATCATGCTAGATCTTTTGCAATTGGCAACATAGATTCCAATAAGAAAAAATTATTAGATGTAACCAAAGAATCTCTTCTTAAAGGGATTGACCAAGCCATGCCAGGTAATTTTGTTGGTGATATTGGTAATGCTGTACAAGAGCATGCTGAAAGCAATGGTTTTTCTGTAGTAAGAGAACTTGTCGGACATGGAATTGGAACCTCTCTTCATGAAGAGCCTCAAATACCAAATTACGGTAATGCTAAACAAGGATATAAGTTAAGAGCGGGTATGTGTATTGCAATTGAACCAATGATCAACGCAGGTTCCAGAGATGTGATTACAGCCAATGATGGATGGACCATTTTAACCAAAGATGGTAAACCATCGGCTCATTTTGAACATACCATTGCCATTACTAACCAAGGTCCTAAAATTTTAAGTATTGGGTCATCAAATGGCTAAAGAGCAACCAATTACAATTGATGGAATAATTAAAGAGACTTTACCGAGTGCTATGTTTAGGGTTGAAGTCGAGATTGGAGGTAAGGCACATGAGGTGCTTGCTCATGTAAGTGGAAAAATGAGGATGCATTTCATAAAAATATTACCAGGTGATGTGGTAACTCTAGAAATTTCCCCTTACGATCTTAGTAGAGGTAGAATAACATATAGACAAAAATAGTAAATATGAAAGTAAGACCATCAGTAAAGAAGATTTGCGCTAAGTGCAAAGTGATAAAAAGAAAAGGAGTTGTCCTTGTGATTTGTGAGAACCCAAAGCATAAACAACGTCAAGGATAGGTGTTTAAATGGCTAGAATAGTAGGTGTTGATATACCACGAAATAAAAAAGTACCTTATTCCCTTTGTTATATTCATGGCATTGGTTTAACAACTGCAAAAAGGTTATGTCAAGAAGCAAAGGTCGATTTAGATATCCGAGTACAAGACCTTACTGAAGATCAGGTCGTGGGGCTAAGAAATGCCATATCAAATCTTGATTCGAAAGTTGAAGGTGAATTAAGGTCTGAGGTTGCGATGAATATAAAGCGATTAAAGGATGCTGGAGCTTATCGAGGTCTTAGGCATAGAAGAGGACTTCCATCTAACGGTCAAAGAACAAAAACAAATGCAAGAACTCGAAAAGGGAAAAAAAGAACCATAGGTCTAGGTAAAGGTTTATAAATTAAGTAAAGAGAGTGAATTTTGGCTGAGAAAATATCAAAAAAGAAAAAGAAAAAAAATATTGAGCCGCACGGCGTTGCTCATATTAAATCCACATTTAATAATACCCATGTTACACTGACTGATAGATTTGGTAATGTGATCGTTTGGGAAAAGGCTGGTACATCAGGATTCAAAGGAAGTCGAAAGAGTACTGCATATGCAGCGACCATGGCTGCAGAAAAGGTGGCCCAAGCAGGTTTATCAATGGGACTTTCTAGTGTTGATGTTGAAGTCAAAGGTCCTGGCTCAGGAAGGGAATCAGCTATTCGAGCTCTAGCAGTGGCAGGTTTGCAGATTACAAGTATAAAAGATGTAACTCCTTTACCACACAATGGCTGTAGACCTCCAAAACGACGAAGAGTATAATCATTATGGCAAATTTAAATACACCGAAAGGTAAACTCGTTCGCAAGTTTGGTGAGAATATTTTTGGTAACCCTAAATATGATCGTCTTCTAAATAGAAAACCATATTCACCAGGGCAACATGGTCAATCTAGACGATCAAAATTATCGAACTATGGTATCCAATTACAGGAAAAACAAAAAATTAAGTTTATGTACGGTCTTCTAGAAAAACAGTTCCGATTAACTTTCCAACGGGCAGAGAAAATGAAAGGTGAAACTGGAACAAATATGCTGCAATTATTAGAATCACGACTTGATAATGTCGTATATAGACTTGGTTTTGCACCTTCTAGGCCTGCTGCAAGGCAGTTAGTAAGTCATAAACATTTCCTTGTTAATAATGTAGTTGTAAATATTCCTTCATATACACTTAAATCTGGAGATGTCATAGAAGTACGTCAAAAAAGTAGGAAAATGGATATAATCCTTGAATCCATGCGTCGTATTAAAGGAGATATAGATTTAACATGGTTAGGCCTAGACAAGGCAAAATTAAGAGGAACTTTTCAAACAGTTCCTGATAGGGATGAAATGCAACTTACAGTCAATGAACAATTGGTTGTGGAACTTTACTCAAAATAATTGAAATAGGAAAAATAGTTTATGGCAAAAAAAGCACTTGAATTAAATGTTGATTTTAAAGAACAAACAAAATCAGGAGATAATGGTTCATTTTCTCTTCAACCTCTAGAACGAGGTTATGCTACAACACTTGGAAATGCAATGAGACGAATTTTATTAACTAGTATTCCAGGTGCAGCAATTACTCATGTCAAGATTGAAGGAGTTCAACATGAATTCTCAACAATAGATGGAGTTAAAGATGATGTCGCGGATATAATCATGAATCTAAAAAAGGTTAGATTTAGACTAATGGATAATGAGCCTGATAAAATCTCACTTAAACTTAAAGGTAAAAAAATATTTACAGCACAAGATATACAGAATGCCAGTGATCAATTTGAGATTTTAAATCCAGATGAATACATAACTGAGGTTAACTCAAAAGGTAATTTGGATATTGAAATTCGGATTGGCATAGGCAAAGGTTATGTACCTTCAGAGTCTAACGATAAACCAAATCTTTCAGTTGGGACTCTTTCAATCGATAGTATTTTTAATCCTGTTACTAACGTAACCTTCAATGTCCAACCTGTTCCGGGTGCTAAAGAATCTATTGAGATCCTATCTTTAGATGTTACTACAGATGGGTCAATTACAGCAAAGGATGCAGTATCTTACTCAGCAACTTATTTAAGAGAACACTTAAAATTTATTGAAGCAATTTCCAATCCTAGTGTTCTAGAAATATCAGATGGTGTTTCTGATGAGACAATGGCTCTAAGGAAATTATTGAATCAAACAATTGATGAAATGGAACTCTCAGTGAGAAGTTATAATTGTCTTCAAGCTGCTGGAATAAAATTCATTCATGAATTGGTAAATAAAGAAGAAAATCAGATGCTAAAATACAAGAATTTTGGACGTAAATCATTGACTGAATTAGTTGAAAAACTCGATTCAATGGGATTGCATTTTGGTATGGCCGTTGATAAGATTATGGCCGAAGAAGGGTAAATATGCGTCATAATAAATCTGGACGTAAACTCAGTAGAAAAACTGCTCATAGAAAGGCACTTATGTCTAATATGGCCTCTGCATTGATTAGACACAAAAAAATCAAGACTACTGACGCAAAAGCAAAAGAACTTAGGGTGTTTATTGAACCTTTGGTGACTTTTGCAAAACGCGGGGATTTACATGCTCGTAGACAAGTTCTTAAAAAAATACGTCATAAATCAGTCGTGCGTGAATTATTTGATAATATAGGTCCTAGTTTTTCTAATCGAGATGGTGGATATACGCGTATTACAAAACTTGGATTTAGAGATAATGACTGCGCTGCGGTTTCAATGATAGAGTTTGTTGATATGATTGGTGAGGTAGAAGTTCAGGGTGAAGATAAAGAATAGCATCCAATCAGTTATCTACAGATTTGTGATACAATTCTGGAATTTATTTAGAAGGGCAACGCTTGTTGCCCTTCTTTTTTTACCAAAATTAGAATTACATGCTGAGACGTTTAATGTAAAAGCACTCTGGGTAGTTCGTGATTATATGGTCACTCCAGAAAAAATAGATGAGATTATCAAGTTTGCTGAAGATAATTATTATAATCATCTTTTTGTTCAGATCAGAGGAAGAGGTGATGCATACTATAATTCTAAACTTGTTCCTCGATCTCATTTATTAAAGGATTCCGATTTTGATCCATTGGATTACATATTACGCAAGGCTAGAGGTACTCAGATCAGAATTCATGCTTGGTTTAATGTTTATTATCTTTGGTCATCACCACAAAAGCCTTCCCAGGATGGACATGCTCTTCTAAATCACTCAGATTGGATAGATACAAAAATACCAGATGAAATGGACGTGGGACTTATGTTAAAGAAAATGGAAAAAGATAGAAAAATAAATGGTGAAGGATTCTACCTTGCTCCAACTCATCCTGAGGTAGAAGCTCATCTTCAAAACATCATTACTGAATTACTGCAAAATTATCGTCTAGGGGGTATACATTTTGATTACATTAGATATCATGATCTTGGCTGGGGAATGAATCCAACGGGCTTAAAATTCTTTTTGACATATGAAAGTGGAATGCCAGGCCTACCGGCAATGAAGATCAAGGAAAAACCATCATTTGCTGAGTTTAAGAGAACTGCAATAACGGAGTTTGTTAAGAAAGCCTCCATGAGGATCAAAGCTTATCAACCTAATTGCATTGTATCAGCAGCAGTAAAGCCAAATATTTATAATGCAAGGAATACTTTTGGACAGGAATGGGACCTATGGCTTACTGGCGGCTATATTGATTGGGCAGTACCAATGAATTATACAGGCAGCAATCAACTATTTGATAATAACCTAAAGATCATTAGTGAAAACATACCACGGAAGTACACAGATAGAATCATTATGGGTATTGGTGCATATAATCAAAATCCACGATCAACTGGACAAAAGATTTATAGAACAGGGAAGAGTGACTATGGAGGTATAAGTATATTTTCCTATACAGTTTTCGAAAAGAATCCTTCATATGCAAAACAGTTAATAAGATATTTAAAATAAGTATATTCTCAATCATGAAGCGTAAAATTCATCCACCTATAGGAACCCATTTAAATTGTAAGAATTGGCAAATAGAGGCCGCCTATAGGATGATTCAACATAATCTTGATCCTGATGTTGCAGAACTACCACAAGAACTCATCGTTTATGGTGGTAAGGGGAAGGCCGCAAGAGATTGGAAATCGTTTGATGCTATTTTAGATACTCTAGAACGTTTAGAACCTGATGAAACATTATTAATTCAATCTGGAAAACCAGTTGGAGTGGCAAAGACCCATGAGTATTCGCCTCGTGTATTGATTGCAAACTCTAATTTGGTTCCTAAATGGGCTAATTGGGAACATTTCAATAAATTAGAGCAAGATGGTCTGATGATGTTTGGTCAAATGACTGCTGGGAGTTGGATATATATTGGTACTCAGGGAATACTGCAAGGTACTTATGAAACATTCATGGCTGCTTCAAAAAAACATTGGAATGCAGATAATCTAGTTGGAAAACTTGTTGTAACAGCTGGGTTAGGAGGCATGGGCGGTGCTCAACCTCTGGCAGTGAAAATGGCAGGTGGTGTTGTTATTTGTATTGAGATCGATTCCCATCGAATAAAAAGGCGTATTGAGACAAAATACTTAGACCGTTCGACTGGTTCATTGGATCAGGCCTTGGAAATGGCTCAAGACGCTTTAAAAAATAATAATCCCTTATCAATTGGTCTTCTTGGTAATGCTGCTGATATTATACCTAGACTGGTGGAAAATGACATTGTTCCAGACCTTGTGACCGATCAAACTTCTGCCCATGATGAATTGGTAGGCTATATTCCAAATAATTACAGTCTAGAAGAAGCAGACCAATTACGTAAATCAGACAAGATAAAATACATAAATGAAGCAATACGTTCCATGGGAGAGCATGTACAAGGTATGCTTGACCTTAAGGCAAAGGGTGCTATTGTATTTGATTATGGTAATAACATTAGAGCTCAGGCAAAAAAAGCAGGTATTGAAAATGCGTTTGACTTTCCTGGTTTTGTCCCTGCTTACATCAGACCTTTATTTTGTGAGGGGAAGGGACCTTTTCGCTGGGTTGCATTATCAGGTAATGCTGATGATATTTATAAAACAGACCAAAAGGTCTTAGAGTTATTTTCTGAAGATGCAGCACTGTGTAACTGGATAGAAATGGCTCAGAAGGAAGTTCGATTTCAGGGGTTGCCAGCAAGAATATGTTGGTTGGGTTATGGACAAAGAGCAGAATTTGGTCTTGCATTGAATGAAATGGTCCGTGATGGAGTATTATCTGCACCAATTGCAATAGGTAGAGACCACTTAGATTGTGGATCGGTCGCATCTCCCAATAGAGAGACAGAATCAATGAAAGACGGTAGCGATGCAATTGCAGATTGGCCATTATTAAATGCAATGCTCAATATCGCTAGCGGTGCATCTTGGGTCTCATTTCACCATGGCGGTGGAGTAGGCATGGGTTATTCCTTACATGCAGGGCAAGTCATAGTGGCAGATGGTACAGATGAAATGGATCAAAGACTAAAGGCTGTATTGACCAATGATCCTGGAATGGGTATCTATAGGCATGCGGATGCTGGTTACTCAGATGCAATAAAAAATGCTAGAGAATGGGGAGTTGACATCCCTATGCTAGATAAATAGTCTAATTAAATATATCCATGATCAAACTCAATAATATTGGACAGTTTATTACTTATGATTCTGGATCAGGATCAATGGTGGTGAAGGAGAATATTGAAATAATCATCGAAAATGATAGGATATTGGAAATTGGACATGATCTAAGAGAAGTGGAAGATTCAATTGACTGTAATCAAATGCTTGTGACGCCAGGTTTTGTAGATCCTCATACTCACCCAGTCTTTTATGATACAAGAGAGGATGAATTTCAAATGAGATTACAGGGTCATACATATGAAGAAATAGCAGCATCAGGTGGTGGGATTTTAAATAGTGTTTTAGATGTCAGGAATGCTGATGAATCAGATCTTATATCCAGACTGAGAACTCGGATGGATCGATGTTTGACCTTAGGTACAACTACCATAGAATGTAAGAGTGGATATGGCTTAACAACAGAGTCAGAGCTAAAGTCGCTTAAAGTTATACATGAAGTTAATCGTTCCCACCATATTGACATGGTTCCAACTTTCATGGGTGCTCATGCCTTTCCAGAAGAATTTAAGGATGATCATGAGGGGTATGTTGATCTAATCTGCAATGAAATGATTCCTGAGGTCGCAAAACAAGGGATAGCAATATTTAATGATGTTTTTTGTGAAAATGGTTATTTTGACGTAGATCAGACACGAAGAATATTAAATATGGGAAAGGTGCATGGTCTTACGCCAAGAATTCATGCTGATGAATTTGAGGATTCAAATTCAGCCTTAATAGCAGGAGAAATAAAGTCGATCACTGCAGACCACTTGATGATGGTTAACGAGGATGGCATGAATGCATTATCTGATAATCAGGTCATTGCAACTTTACTACCTGGTACAACATTCTTTCTAGGGAAATCTAATTATGCACCTTATCAAAAACTCAAAGATGCAGGTGTTGAGATTGCATTAGCAACTGATTTTAATCCAGGAAGTTACAGTATTCAATCTATGCCATTCATAATGGCGCTTGCATGCATTTATTTAAAAATGAATATATTGG
>CAYZJY010000084.1:1989-7808 GCA_964478995.1 uncultured bacterium | reverse complement strand
TGGATGTAACAGTACAAGTTAAAATAAATAGTTCTAGAGATATGACTCTAAGCGATTCCCTGCACCTATTTATTGCCGCCACATTGGATAATGTAGATTACAAAGGATATAATGATGAAGAACACCATCAAGACGTTTTCCTTGGTTGGATCAATTCAGGTTTGAGTGGTGAACCACTATTATTGGGTAATGAAGAAATATCAAAAACCTATTCTTGGGAATTCCCTTCAAACTGGCCTCAAAATAATTATGAAACTTCTTGGCATGAAGTAGAATACGATATTTCTAACCTATCTGTGGTTGCTTTTATTCAAAATAAATACACCAGAGAGATTGTGCAAGTCGCTGGGATAAATTAAAATATTTATTATCTAATTATTTTTCTATACAATATAAATTTGGTACTCTTGAATCTTTATTCTGAGGAGGAATAATGACCAATCGCATGATGTTTCTATTGTTGATCGGTCTGGTCTGGGGCCAGAGTTCATTCACGATCAAACCAAAATACCCTCATTTGAAGTTGATCGAAGAATGGACGTTTGAATCAATGGAAACCATAACCTATGCAGAAGAGGAAGAGAGTGAGGTAGTGTTTAAAGACCAGGGTAATACTGAATCTCTATCCTTTCATAGGTCAGGCTCATTGTCGTTCATGGCCTTGACCAATGGCATAATGAAAAAAGGTAGAGGTACCTGGCTTGTGAAAGATGATATTCTAAAGATCGTGGCTGATTCTGAGACCATTCATGCAACCTATGATATCAATGATGATCTTCTTACCATAACCACGATAAATGAGGAGACCGATGAATTCTTTGGTTACAAGACCATTGTTAGATATAAAAAATAGTGAATCGTTTACCATGAAATACATGAATGACAGATAATTGGTGGATTTTATTTGATTTTGGAGAACAACATGAATAGATATTTGAATATTTTCTTAGTTTGGTTAATTGTTTTTATTGGATGCGAAGATAAAGATGTCAAACAAGAGTTTAGTGAGATGCCTACATCTTTCACAAAAAAGGTACTTATTGAAGAATTTACAGGCGCATGGTGTGGATATTGTCCCATTGGTGCATACATAGTTGAAAGCCTCATTGAGGAAAATGATAATATAATTGGTATTGGTGTTCATTCTGGTGATGCGATGGAAGTAGAGCATTCATCTTTTTTAGAAATGACATACCAAAATGCTGGATACCCATCAGGGATGGTAGACAGAGTTCCGTATGATGGTTATGTGTCTCTTAATGCAGGTTATTGGTCCTTCATGGCCAATAATCGATTATCAAGTACGCCATCCTGTGGACTGGCAATGAGATCAAAGGTGAGTGGTGGAATTGCCACCATAGAGGTCCATACCGGTTTTAATACAACCCTGGAAGGTGACCACAGACTTACTGTTTATTTAATTGAAGACCATGTAACAGGTTCTGGCTATGGATATGATCAGGCAAATTATTATGATGCTGATTCAAGTAGCACTTTCTATCAACTGGGAAATCCTATTGTAGGATACGAACATAACAATACTCTAAGAGCAGTACTGAGTGGCTCATTAGGAGACCCATTGGACACGTCAGTATTAATATCAGGCGGTGAACAAGTTGACACCTATACAATTGACATATCTTCTTATGAAAAAAATAATTTACATGCAGTTGCCTTCATACACCATGTTGGTTCATCCATGGTAGACCATGAAATATTAAATGTTCAAAGAGTGAGTATTAATGGATTTCAAGATTGGGACTAAACTGAAAAATCTAGCAGTGGGACTTATTTTTGTAACTGGTATGGCATTAACCTTAAATAATTTGCTTCTTGGAATTATGTTTGGAATAATTTTCCATGTGCCACTTAGAGAAAGGATAAACTAACATGCAACATGAAAACTGGTCTTGTCCAAAATGTGAGAACAACGAATATGAAATTGGTGAGATAAGGGTTGCCGGTAGTTTCTGGCAAAAGATATTCAATGTACAGAGAAGTAAATTTAGCACAGTTACATGTTCCAAATGTACCTACACAGAATTCTTCAAAGGAAGGGCAACTTCAAAATTATCAGACATTTTTGACTTTTTTACAACCTGATAACTTTGAGTACCTGATCTATCAATTCATAGAATCATATATCATCAAAACAAGAGAACTTAGTTCCCGCCACTCATCACTAGGTCGATAAGTACCAACAAATCCCATTGATCAATTTGTCCATCCTCCAATACATCTACTGACTGGCAGTCATTTGCAGGGAGACCTGTATTGTTTAGTAGTTCAGAGAGAGATAGTATATCCACTACATCAATTATGGGGACGTAGTCCTCTCCTGATGCATCAAGATTGACATTACCCACGATATTGACAAGGTCATTGCAATAATCGCATGCATCTCCAATATCATCCCCATCTGTGTCTTCTTGGGTAGTATTATGGATTGTAGGACAATTATCTTCAGTATTTGGAATGCCATCGTCATCTACATCCTGATCTAGATCTCTCAATACACTGACGATCTTGGATTGTAAAACATCATAATTATCCAGATTTTGGATGATGGCAATTATCTTAAGATTATCACCAACCCATGAGTCTGAAATTTCAAATGAGCCAGAAAAATTCTGTGTCTCACCAACCTCAATGTCGATCATGTTCTTATTATCATCATGAAAGGTTAGAAAATCTCTACTAACATTTCTTGCATAATGCCATACTTCAGGCGCAGACCACCAAGATAAGATACTATCTTCAGCTACAATAACCTCTACTGCGAGGTCTCCTCCTGGTCTATTCGTCCTGCTCTCATCATTCCAGATCACCTCAATATTATATGTAACCGTTGGATCGACAGATACGTAAGAACCAGTTATCTCTATCTCAAATGGTGTCTGCTCTGCACTATATTCGATCACATAAGGGTAATAGTCATCGTATCTAGCCGTCCATGGTGCACCAGCACCAACCTCTTCAAAAGTGCCATTCCACTGCATGTGAGGGATACCTCCTACATCATACATTGCACCTCTTTGAGAATATACATAGCCTTCTGCATGATCATGAGTGCATCCAGAACCTACAAAGCAAAAATCTATGTCTCCGGGTGTGTAATTGGGTGAATGCCATTCAACTGTATTCAATACATCTGGAAAATCTTGGATCAGACTGTCAATTGCGAAACTCGCATTTGGACAGTATGTTCAGTTGATCCCAGTAAAATCTTCAAGCCAGACCCTTGCGTTTACCCTTGATGCCCTTTCGACGATCTGTCTTAGTTCATTATATGCGATATCCTGTGGATCCAATTGTTGAGCCTGAACAAATGGCCCTAATAAGGACATGATGAAAATACTTGGTATGATGTAGAGATATGTTTTAGTCATGATTGATCCTCCAAAAATCATATGCTATTATAATGATCCTGTAATAATAATAACAAAAATTATATTTCCCGTAGTTAATGATTTTTCTTATAGTATTAATTATTACTCCTGGTGTTTATTGTATTAGAATTAATAAGTAGGTTTAAATGGTATTTAATTAATTACCATAATCAATTAAAAGGTAAAACAATGATAAGATTATTTATTTCATCAATAATATTGATCCTCATCTCATGCTCTGGATCAAAAGAAAATCGTTTGCTCCCAGAAGTTGTATCTCCTGAGATTTATAAAGTTTTGTTGGACAACGATGACGTCAAGGTCATGGAAGTCACTTTTGCACCAGGTCAGGGTGACAACATGCATGATCATGACCCTGTGACATTCTACCTCCTGCAGGGAGGAAAGGCTCAGGTCACTCTCCCAGATGGGACTGTAAATGAGAGGGAGATCGCAACCGGGTTTACTGGACATAATAGTAAAAGTCAAAGACATCAAGTAACAAACATTGGTGATGATGTCATCAAAATACTCCTTGTCGAACAGAAGAGGTCTGACGCGAATTATGAGCCAATGAAACAACTCATTCTCCCTGAAGTTGTCTCACCTGATGTATATAAGGTATTACTTGAAAATGATGATGTGAAGGTCTTAGAGGTCACTTTTGCACCAGGTCAAAGTGACAACATGCATGAGCATGGTGTCATAACCTATTATGGTATAAAAGGTGGAAAATTACAAAATACACTTCCAGATGGTACGGTCAGAGAGATGGATGTGCCTGATGGTTTTGTTGGCCACGGAGACAAAATTGTTAAACATCAGATGAAGAATATTGGTAAGGATACTGTAAAGGTCATCATTGTTGAGCATAAAAAACTTCGTCCGGTTAATGACTAGAGTTGATTCCCATATATGCTAAAAATTATTCTTATCATCATCTAGGATTACATGTTTTAAATAAGGACTAGTGAAAATGGGAATTAAAGAGGAAGAAAAAGAAAAAGTAATTAGGATAGATCCAAGGACACTTAGACTCGCCATTCTAGGATTTATGATCATTGTATTTTTGATCTTGAACATTTACAATCTAAATAAATAGGGCAAAACATGAGCATATTGAATAAATACACCTTTTTTTTGGGTTTGACCCTTTTAATTCTTGGTTGTGAAGATAATGATGAAAACCAAGAGAATGATCAAGAAGAGGGGCAAACCTCTGTACCCATAATAGATGGCAGAAAGGTGTACATATCAGGTTTCTACCAAGACTCAACTTTAACTCAAATGGTAGCCTGTTACTGGCTTGATGGTCTCAGGGTAGATCTGGAATATGGTGCTGCTGAGGACATCATTGTTCAGAATGGAGATGTATATGTTGTGGGGCAATGGTTTGACTCCACAGGATGGAACGGAGAGGCATGCTATTGGGTTAATGGAGTTCGTTATGATCTGGAAGGAGGTGGTCAGTCTGACGTAGAGGCCACTGGGATTGCAGTGGACAACGGAGATGTGTATGTATCAGGTGTTCGATCTGATGGAACAACTTTTGGAACAAATGCCTGTTATTGGAAAAATGGTGTAAGAACTGATTTAACAAATTCAAGTGTCGATGCAATGGCTAACAGTATCGGTATTAATAATGGTGATGTTTATGTTACGGGCTGGCGGATTCAAAACCATGCATCTATCGCATGCTATTGGAAGAATGGTAATATTAACAACCTTCATAATACTAGCTATTTTGGAGATGCCTATGATATAGCCTTTAAGGGTGATGATTTTTACATTGCAGGAGAAATTGATGCACAAAGCACAGACAACTGGAACGCCTGCTATTGGAAAAATGGTAACAAGGTTAACCTTCCAAGAAGTGGCTATGGTGCTACTGCATTTGGAATTTTTCTAGATGGTAATGACATATATCTAGCTGGCTACACTACTGGAAACCTTTTCACATTTGATATTGGATGTAAATGGACAAATGGTAATCTTCACGAGTTAAGTAGTGCAGTCTCAGATACGCAACAAACATGGCTCTATGACATAGCTGTTGCGAACGATGTAAAGATAACAGTTGGGTTTTATTACACATTCATAATGGATTACAATGATCCACTTTATTATAATTCTCCAATTTTTCCGTGTTACTATCGTAATGGACAGAGGGTAAACTTAGAAGATGCTGAGTGGCAACTTGGCGAGGCAACTGGTGTGTATATAGAATAGTTCAATGAATAATAATTCCTATTCCATTTTCTTATCTATATTTTTCCCCCTTTCAACTCTTCTTTCAGACCACCTATTACTGGATCCTCCTTTTGAATTTCATCATGATAGTACAACCATTGATATATCATCAGATTCCGTAGGCTCATTTAATGGCATGATTCATAATACATCTTCTGATGTGGTCAATCTAGCTGTGGT
>CAYZJY010000084.1:0-1889 GCA_964478995.1 uncultured bacterium | reverse complement strand
CATTTAATGGCATGATTCATAATACATCTTCTGATGTGGTCAATCTAGCTGTGGTAAGACGATTGAATGCTATTGAAGAAGGTTGGACCTCTTCGATCTGTGTGGCAGCAATCTGTTATAATGAAACAGTAGATAGTGTATCTTTTGAAATGAATGCCGGTGATTCTATACCTTGCGGTGTATTGGTATGGGTAAATGAGTCTGGAGTGGGAACAGTTCAATTAGACATTTTTGATCTTAACGGACAGAGTGAGCATGTATTAGTTGACATAATATTTTATTTTAATGAAACCGTTTCAACCATTACTGATGGTGCTAGGCAAGAAGGTCCTAAAAGGTTTAATCTCATGGATAATTATCCCAATCCTTTCAATCCATTTACCACTTTAAGATATGAAATTCTAAAAGATGAAAAGGTTGAGATCACAGTCTATGATATAAATGGGAGAGTAGTAAGGAAATTGTTGAATAATGTCCAAAAGGCAGGTCAAAATCATGTCCAATGGAATGGGTTCAATGATCAGGGAATACCTGTGTCGTCTGGCTCCTATCTTTATACCATTCAAGCAGGAGGATATGGTAAGACAAAAAAGATGCTCCTATTGAGATAGTTCAGTTGCAATGAATGATAAAGAAATAGTAAGAAATATAAAATCTTGGGATTGGAGTCTATTTTTCAATACTGTAGACAAATTAGGTAGCCAGTTCAATCAGGCTTCATGGAGAATGATGAAGGGAGAGGTCATTTGTACCGCACTAGAGATCTGCAGCAATGGAAAGGCTGAATATGTTGATGAAGTAGGTTATGACCTAGTTGTTGGAGAAATAAAAATTGAAGTAAAAACAGAAAAAAAAAATTATAAAGAATAATTTTGCTACAAAATCCATTCAATTAAAGAATACAAGAGGGGAAATACAGCAATTCGAAAAAAGTTTTGATTATCTATTAATAGCAAACACATCACCCCGATATATATCTGCAATTACTGACTGGGATAGGGTTTTTGATCACCATGTGCGAACAGGAGATCAAATCCAGTGCAGACTTGAAAAGGATGATCTGATTCTACTGACTGAGAAAGAAGGGATCAGTATCCAACAGGCAGATATTTCAAAAAAAGAATCATTAAAAAATTACATGAAAGATGGAATAAAAGGTTGGATAAGAGAAATAAATAATAAATGATAGAAAAAATTTTGCTAATACTCGAAAGTTGATCCTAAAAAAGTTCCTTCTGTGTTTTTTCTATTTTCAACTTACCGTTATAATTTATTTTCAATAATTCTGATGCCAAATGTTTTACAACTTCCACATTAACGGCATTCCCGAATTGTTTATATGCTACACGACTATCATTATGGATCTTAAAATCATCTGGGAAACTCTGTAGGCGTGCAGCCTCTCTAGGAGTGATTCTACGACGTCTTTTTCCAATAATGGAGGTTTGTGTTATTGCCACCAAAGCAGGCACATAGTCCGGCCTTTTGACTCTTAAACCTGATGGCCTAAAGTGGAATATCAAGCTCCAAAGGTCTCTAGCAGAGCCTCCGGCTTGCCATTCAAACTTTGTATGTGTCTGGTGTAGGTGTTCCAGGTTTCCATGTCTTTTTAGCCAACCATCAATGAATTTCTTATTATCCTTATATAATTTTCTGTTTTTTATCAAAAAATTTTGTTTCCATTTTGGCAGTTCCTCGATCCCGTATGTTTCTCGAAATTGGTCTGCCCAAAAGGGAAATCCTGGCAGTGGACCATTGATTCCTTTGATGAAGTCATTCCACATCTCTACAAGTTCAATTTCCTTATCCTTCAACATGTAATTTCCAATATCATCGATGTCACTATCATTTAACAAAATGTCATCAATGGAGCATTTGGGTGGCATGGG
>CAYZJY010000083.1:0-8101 GCA_964478995.1 uncultured bacterium | reverse complement strand
GGATTTCCACCATACTTACGAATCATATCCTCTAATGCCTGAGAACACTTCACATCAAATAATATATCTTCACCTTCAGAAATGATATCAGGCAGAAAGAGTGACATAAGTTGATCAGCCCATAGAATTTCACCAGCATCATCTACAACTCCAACTCGATCTGCATCCCCATCAAAAGCTATGCCTACATCATAGTCTCCAGACCTGATCTCATTAATGAGATCAGTAAGATTTTCTTCCACTGTGGGATCTGGATGATGATTTGGAAATGTACCATCAGGCTCACAATAAAGTTCTTTTAGTTCTACTCCCATTGATTTGAATAATTCTGGTGCGTTAACCGCTGCTGCTGCATTCCCGCAATCCATTACCACCTTCATTGGCCTTTCTATATTAATCTTTTCTTTGATCATTTCATTATATGTTTCAAGTATCTTAAATCTTGCCTCTGTACCCTCACCTTCCTCAAAATCCATTTTGTCAATTATTTGATATAACTTTTGTATATCATTTCCATAGACTGGTTTTTTATTCATTGATAGTTTAAACCCATTGAATTCTGGAGGATTGTGACTCCCAGTAATCTGTACTGCTGCAGCTACTCCAAGATGGAACATGGAAAAGTAATTTACCGGAGTTGGTAGAATGCCAAGATTAATTACATCAACACCAGTAGCAAGAATACCTGATTTAAATTGTTCTATTAGCGATGGAGTTGTGAGTCTTATGTCACCACTTATGGCTATCTCTATTCCACCCGCTCTTTTTACAAAAGTACCAAAGGCCTTCCCTAACTTAATAACAACATGTTCTGGAAAATCCTCAGAAACCTTACCTCGGATATCATATTCGCGAAAAATATATGGATTGATTAAAGACAAATTAGGGGTTTGTTTTACGATTGTAAGTTAAGTGAATCGTATTTGTTTTTTAAAATACTAATTCTAATTATTATCAATTTTTATCTTATGATAAACTACTCAAATATGTTTTGATTCTCTTCAAACCACCTTCAACATAGTCAGTAGGTGTTCCATACCCAAAACGAACATATCCTTCCAGTCCGTGCCATTTCCCAGCGGTAAGTAATACACTATAATTATCTCTTAGGTCAAAAACAAATTGCTCTGAACTGATTGGAATATTTATCTTTGCAAAAGTTATGGCCGCCGCTTCTGGTTTTGATAAAGTAATTGAGGGAATATCTTTTGCCCAATTACAAAGCAAGTCTAAGTTATGGTTCAAATGATCTTTCGTTCGATCTAGTATCCTTCTTCTTCTTTCACTAGTAAGTATTCTTGATGCTATCCAATCGCTCAGGAATGCAACATTGATAACTGTAAAATCATGAAATGACCAGGCTTTTTCAATATATTCCACTGAACCAATTGTCCAACCAATACGAAGACCAGGTAAACTATATGCCTTTGAAAGCCCTGCGTTGACAATGGTTTTATCAGTCGCACCTGCAAAAGATCGACATTCTATTCCATTAAGTTCTGAACCTCTATAAACCTCATCAGAGAGAAGCCAGCAATCCAAACCTTTAGCTATGTCAATGACCTCATTCATAACCTCGTCTGCCATTATTGCGCCTGTTGGATTATTTGGATTACAGACTGCTATCATTTTTGTATTTGAAGAAACAATACTTCTTAATTCATCTGGGTCCCATTGCCAGCCTAGTTCTTGTCTAATTGGTAACACTTTGACTTCAATACCAAAACTACGTGCCAAGTGATAGATCTGGAGATAATTAGGAACCATGTAAACTATTTCATCTCCTTGTTCCAATTGCGTCATAATGGATAGAAAATTTGCTTCTGCAGAACCGGATGTAATCAATACATTATCTAGAGAAAAATTAGGTCCATATATTTCAACTACCCGTTTCCTTAACTGAGGTGTCCCATTAGTATATCCATAGAATAGTTCTGTATCCAAAATTTGTTCCTGCTCATCGTTGGTTAGTATTTCAGACATTTTTAAAGGATGGACCCCACTTTCAGACAGATTATAGTCTACCACATTTTCAAATAATGATTGGTTCCTTTCTAATTGGAATTTTTCAAATTTCATTTTTACTCTCCATATAGTTGTTAAACACTGCAGTAGCAATTTGAATGTCTTGAACAGCAACACCAGTTAGGTCTGCAATAGTAATTTGTGAATGGTGCTCTCTACCGGGATGCTCACCAGATAAAACTTGTCCCAACTCTACGATATTCTCATCAGAAAAGTTACCATCTTTTAATGCGTGTGCAATTTCACCTCTATCTTTACATTGTTCAATACTATCGGCTATAACTAGGTCAGATTTTTCAACAATACCTGGACCTAATTCTCTTTTTTCTGGAGTATCCGATCCCATAGCAGTAATGTGAGTTCCTTTTGAAATATCATGCTCATTAAGTAAGTACTCCTTACTTGCTGTAGTTGTTATGATGAGATTGCATTTTGATGCTAACTCTTTTGGTGAATCACCTATGAAAACTTCAAAGCCTACTTTACGCATATCATTCTTATATAGGTCCATTTTTTTTGAATTACGACCCCAAACAATTACTTGCCTGCAGTCTGTAATTTTGGCCAAATATTCAACCTGCAATCTAGCCTGAAGTCCAGTACCCAAGACCCCAATTTTTTTAATGTCATTCGCAAATCTACTAGCGCAAATTTGACCAGCAATAGCGGTACGTATATCAGTAAGCAAAGCATCATCTAATAATATTGCCTCCGGTTGGCCTGTCTTCTGATTAAATAGCAACATCATCCCTTGCCCATTTGGAATTCCATATTTATCATTCTCCCAAAATCCCGAAGCAATCTTTATAACATAATAGGAATTCCCAATAATGTATCCGTATTTGATATGCACGTCACCTGGTGGATCTTTAAATGTCAATTCACCAATAGGCGGGACAATACTTTTGCCTCTCGAGTATGATATGAAACCTTCTTCTATGATTGGACCGAGATCTATACCTTTTAGGATATCCATTATTATTTTTTTATTTAGTATATGCATTATTTATGCTGAATCATTAATTTTTATTAACCTAATCTCTTTAGCATGGTTTTTCAGAGTAAATCCTAGTTTAAAAACTTACAAATTATGAAGATGCGAATTATTTAAATTAATTTTTTATTATTAAATAATTAATGAATTAAAGTAGGAAAATTATCATTACCTACAATTACATTAATATTATGGAACAATCCGTTATCATATTAAACCTAGGCTATGCTCTAACATTCATAGCATTAGCAATAAGAGAGGTCCTTTGGCTTAGGACAACACTTACAGCAGCACAAATATCGTTATTTTCTTATCATTACTTCTATGCTGAAAATAATTCTGCGGCCTTTTGGACTGCTATATTTGTAATTGTAAATACATATAACATAATAAAAATACTATTGGATAGACGTCCAAAAATGATTCCTGATGAAATACGAGATCTTTACGAAGGAATATTTAAGAGTTTAAACTCCAATGAGTTTCTTTATTTCTGGAACATGGGTACCATCCATTCAGTTACAGATGAATATTTGATAAGGTCAGGTGAACATCAAAATAATCTACTACTTGTACTATCGGGGACAGCCGATGTTGAGGTGAATGGCAATCCGATCGCTAGTCTTGAAAGAGCAGCATTCATTGCAGAGATAAGTTTTTTATCCGGTGAACCGGCATCTGCAGACGTGCATGCAAATGATGAACTGATTTTTATCTCTTGGGAAAGTGAACGATTAAAAAACATGAGGCATGAAAATCCTACATTTTGGATGAAACTACAGCATGCCCTTTCAGAAGATCTGATAAAAAAGGTGAAACCGCAGGCAAAGAGAAATGCTCAAATAGAAAAATAATTATTATATCATATGAATTCTAGAATACTACAAATAAATATCAAACCAAATAAAAAAGGTGAAAGAGGTCTACCAAAAAAACCGGTTAATAATGTTTTTATTTCCAAATCAGGACTTGATGGAGACCATAATAATTTCAGATTGAAAAAAAAGAATAATGACCCAGACATGGCTATTCTTTTAATCACCAAGGATATTATTGATCAACTGAATAATGAAGGATGGCCCATAAGTCCAGGTGATCTTGGAGAAAATCTGACAATAACAAAATTGAACTATGAGTCAATCAAGCCAGGTCAGATATTTAATATAGGTTCAGCAAAAATTGAAATATCATTCATCTGTGACCCATGTACTAATTTGAAGATATTGCCATATGTCGGAGATGAAAAAATCAATGATTTTATAAAAATAATGATGAACAGGCGTGGGTGGTACTCAAGAGTATTGAAACCTGGAAAAATATCAAAAAATGACTATGTATCCTTATCTAAATAACTAAATATTTATCTATTAAAGAAAAACCCGCCAGAAAGACGGGTTTTTTTGTAGCGGGGGAAGGATTCGAACCTCCGACCTCAGGGTTATGAGCCCTGCGAGCTACCAGACTGCTCCACCCCGCGATCATATTTAATTCTAATGGGGTTTAAGGACGGGCATATTAGATAATTATTGTATCTTTCACAAGAAGACTTTACCAAAATATCCATTAAAAAAAACAAACAAAACATAAATCCTTTAATAAAGATAAACTTTAGGATAAATTTGTTCAATATGATAAAATTCGGCCCAAATTTTTTTTAATAAATAATGGAAACTGGAAAAGAATTCAATGCACTTCTTCAGGTCCTATCTGGAGAACAGCAGGTAATACAGAGGACTGATCAAAAAGCCTTCACACTTCTTTCTATACTAGGAGTGTTTATGGTCTTTTTTATCGTTCACTTCCCAAAGATTCAGATTAATTTCTTTATCTTCTCTATGATGATGATATACTTCACTTCTGCAATGGGGACTATATATTATCTTGTAAGAGTCATCATACCAAGAATTAATAAACATAGAACTAATTCTGAACCTATAGAGGTCAAAAGAGATCAAGTGATGAACCCTACCCTTTTTGATAGAATCATTCAATTGTTCAAGAGATATAAGATTCGAACTGACTATGAGAGTATTCAAGAGGAGGAAGTCATAAATCCTACCTTTTTTGCTGGAATCAGCCGATTCAATAATTCTGATGAATACGCTGTCTATTTAAAATCCATAGCAGAGGATGAGGATGGTCTCTATGAGATGTTTGCCTCCCAAGTTTTTGCTTTAGGTAATATCAATCAAGAAAAAAATGAGAATGTACGTTTAGCGCTCTATTTCTTCATAGCTGCATTGGTGTCAGAATTATTAATCATAATGTCCATGGCCTATTCAAGAGCACTTCCTTACCTATACTCTAATTAATGAATAAATCAATTTTTTATATTATTCTATTAATTATGATTACAGGCTGCATCCCACCTGAATTAAGAGGACCTACTGGTCCACCAGGACCAAAAGGAGCTTCTGGAAAACCTGGACCCGCTGGAAAACCTGGTAAAGGTTTATCTAATCAGCAACTCAAGAGCATAGACCTTTTTCTTAATGATGAATCAGAATATTTAGTAGGGGCAACATCCTATAATTTTGGTTTTGCTCCGACAATAACAGGTTTTGCATATTTAACAAATCATGGAAAATTATTCAAATTACAGAATAAAAATCCTCAGGTAATAGGCAAGGACATTGAACTAATTGGACAGATTGCTGATAGAAAGGACTTCATATCTATTAATAGGATAGCATATGGTGAAGATATTAAACAATTTTTTAGTGCTGCCACAAAAGAGGGACTTATCTATACTTCAAATGACCTAAAAAAATGGACAGTGGTTTCAAATAAAATAGAATTAAATAAAGATCTGTAATTATTTGGAACTTATTTGGATTGTTTAATTTTATTAATCTAAAAAGAAATCACTACAACACTCTTTTTAAATAAAAGTTACATTTACTTAATTTGACTATCTCTAATCTTTTTTTACTTCCTCAAGGTTACCTCTACCCATAGTCGATGATCTAATCGTTTTGATCAATTCATTGGTTATGCTCGTATCTATTTGAATCACCCAGTTTAATTCTTCGCTACTATGATCCTCCAAGATTTTTCCATTTAAGTTCATAATATTTCTTGATAAAGTTCCAAAATATTGAATAGGACTTATTAAGCGATAGCATTGAGTATTGTTCCATGTAATTAATTTTGATTGATCAGTCACGCTCTTTGCTGACTCAAAGTATGCATCCATAAGACCCCTCTTTCCAAGTTTAGTCCCACCAAAATAGCGAACTGTAATAATACCAGTCTGTACAATATCATACTTCTCCAATATTTTTAATGTGGGAATCCCTGCCACTCCAGAAGGCTCACCAGCATCAGATGAATGTTTATTTAGTTGATTATTCTCGAAGATCCTGTAAGCCCAGCATGCATGGGTGGAATCATAATGATTCTTCTTAATTTGAGACAGCCATGATCTAAAATCAGCTATGGATTCATTATGACGGATATATGATATAAACTGGGATTGCCTAATTTTTAAGGAAGATTTTTGTGCCTTCTCTACAGTATGTAGGCTCATTTTTTCCTAAAAGAAAGATTAATTGGAATTCCCATTAAATCAAAATTATCCCTAATCTGGTTCTCTAGATATCGCCTATAACTAGTCTTTATTCTCTTTGGAAAATTTGTATAAAGTGCGAGTACTAGTGGTTCATTGCTTACTTGAGTTATGTATTTTATCTTTATGGCCTTACCTTGTTCTGATGGTGGAGGAGTCTTAGCGATTACTCTTAAAAGAACATCATTTAACTTTTTTGTTGGGAGTTTTGTATTTACACGCTGATATATCTCCCATGCCAATTCCAAAACACGATGGATTCGCTGTTTGGTCAAGGCCGATATAAATAAAATTGGGTAATGATCTAGTGCCTTGAATCCATGCCTAATTTCATTTTCAAAATTTTTCATTGTATGAGATTCCTTTTTTATCAAATCCCATTTATTGACAATAATCATCATTCCCTTACCTTTTGAAATAACATCATCCATAATATTCTTATCTTGCTTACTAAAACCTTTTCCTGCGTCAATTAATACCAAAACCACATTTGAATTAGCAATGGCATTCTTTGTTCTAACCGTAGAATAGTATTCTATTTTATCTGTAACCTTTGCCAATTTTCTCAGACCAGCAGTATCTACAAGAGTTATATCATTCCCATGCCATCTAACCTCTGCATCAACGGCATCTCTTGTCGTTCCCGCAATCGGTGTAACTATGGCCCTCTCTTTTTGTAATAGAGAGTTTGTAAGGGAAGATTTTCCAACGTTAGGCATTCCAACAATGGATAATTTGAGACAAGATTCACTAGATTCTAGTAATGGTCGATTTGACATATCGAGTTTGTCCAGTATTAGATCTAAAAGATCACCTGTTAGTCTTCCGTTAAGAGCAGATATTGGAATCGGAGTATCTAAACCAAATTCATGAAATTGGAATGCAAGGTCATCTGTCTTATACCCATCACATTTATTCACTACAAGCAAATAAGGTTTATTACTTTTTCGAACAAAATGTGCTAGCGCTTCATCGCTTGATGTGGGGCCTTGCTTCCCATCTACCATGAAAATAACTAGATCTGATTCTGACATTGCAGCCTGTGCTTGCTCTCGTACCGCTGAATTAAATTGATCTATGTCTTCAGGTATGTAACCGCCAGTGTCAACAAATTTCAGTGCCTGACCGCTCCATTCCATTTCGCCATATATGCGATCCCTAGTAATACCTTCTTGGGCATCAACAATGGATTGACGTTGACTAAGTAGACGGTTGAAAAATTAAGACTTCCCAACATTAGGTCTCCCTACAATGGCAATAAGTGGTTTTGGCATTTAAATAATTTGTAGTATGAACCAAATTAGTATAAAAGCAAATAAGACGTGAATAACTATGGCTCCTAGAAATTCCTTCATAATTAATTCCTTTATTTTTTCACAACAAAATTACCAATTTGTATAAAAATGAAAAAGCATAAGTCTTTTTTTTACAATATTAATGAAAAAATAGGTTTCTTTGTTTTTATTTAATAATTTAAATGAAATTAATAATGATTTAAAAAGATAATTTCGATT
>CAYZJY010000082.1:0-8122 GCA_964478995.1 uncultured bacterium | reverse complement strand
GCGCGATTCACATGGAGCAAGAAATACCTTTCAAGAATAAAGGAGACATACTTGTGATGATGTCAGATGGGCTTCCAGAGGCAGAGAACATGGCAGATGAAATGGTAGGATACGATCGTACAGAAGAAAAGATCAAGTCTCTCGTAGATAGGTCTGCCGAGGAGATCAAGGATGGCCTGGTCGATCTATGTAATTCTTGGTTAGATGGACATGCAGAACTCAAAGATGACATGACATTTGTTATCATAAAAAAGAAATGACATGCATGACTTGAGTAGATCAAATAAGATTTAATTCTCTATCGTAAATAGGTGCCATGGTTTCCCAATTGTATTGTTGTGCCAAAGTATCTAGCCTATTTTCCCTGACCTTTTTATAATTCTTTAATGCACAAATAACCTTTTCATATAACTCATTTGGATCATTGTAGAAATTATCTGGGTGTTGCTTCAAAGGAATTAGTTCAGGATAGGTTAAGCGGTTTGGTAAAATAGGCCATGCGCCGCAATAGATCGCTTCCATTACACTAGCACCAAAAAACTCTTGTTTTGAGGTTACAGGTAAGATATCGGCCCTCCAAAGCCATTCTGCATATTGATCGAATGATTCAGCATAGCCCCAATGAATGATGTTATCCTTAAATATCTTTTTGCTTTGTTCAAAGACTCCAGGTGATTGACTAAAATTCTCTCCTAGAACAACTAATTTAAAATCCTGACCACTATTTTTGACCTGGCCTATTGTTTCAAAGAATAATTCCGGGTTCTTATCATATTCCCAACGATGGTTCCATAAGATTATTGGGCCATTATCATTATTTGTCTTATGATCGTCCAAGATCTTTAGGTCCATTCCCAAATAAAGCACATGTGACCTTTCTTTGATCTTGCCAATTGTTTCTAATCCTTGATGGTCAGGAAATTGTCTTAGGAATGGGTGCAATGCATCAAGAAATGAATTCATGTGGAACTTAGAATTGAAGAATATTTTATTTGCTGCAAGGGCAGAGGAATAATTAATGAATCCATAGTGACTGTCTCGTTTATTTTGTATGTCTCTGTCATCAGGAGACCAAGGATATGATAATTGATTCTCATGGAAATAGATCGCTGTTGGAATACCATTTGATCTTTTTCTGGTCAGGGAAAGAAAAGTGGTAAGGTCAAGCATGTCCGTGGCAAGAATTAGATCAGGATTCCACTGCATTTGATTGAACTCGTTAGCGAGAGTCACAGCGCCACCATGCATTCGCCATTTCCAGAATTGCCCTTTCAAGGTGAGTGATCTTATCTCATGCGCACTGTGCTTTTCATAGCCGTCGACCCATTGCTTGTGGGAACCAGTATAATAGGGTTCTATTAGTAAGATCTTCATTGCTTAAGATATAAGGATAATAACACTGAAGTGCCCGAGACTGGAGTCGAACCAGCACGTCTGTTAGGACACACGGACCTGAACCGTGCGCGTCTACCAATTCCGCCACCCGGGCATTAGCATGGCCTGCGTGACAATGATTTTACTTAATTATTATTAAACCTTAAAATATTTTACTTATTTGATCCTCATCATGCACTTGAGGAAATTATTATTTGATGAAAAGCATTTTTCGAACTTGTTTAAGTCCACCAATTTCTACCATATAGAAGTACATCCCCGCAGATACGGATTCACCTAGATCATTAGTGGCATTCCACTTGACGGATCTATGACCAGCACTTTGATCTTCTGTAAGAAGATTTTTAACAAGCCTGCCCATCATGTCATATATTGTTATGCGTACATGGCTATCTTTGGGCAACTTATATGATATTGTTGTAATTGGATTAAATGGATTAGGAAAATTTTGGTATACCTTATAATCTTTTGCCAATAATTCATCTTCATTCAGGCCTAATGAGCCGAGTATGACCGAGATTGTATTTGATTCATCTGTCCAGTAACCTAAGAACGCTGATACCCTATAAAAATACTCTTGGTTCCATTCGACATCACCATCTGTGTAAGTGACGTCTGTCACGAAATTTTCTGCATCAATACTTGAGAATAATGAATCCGTGGAACGCTGAAGACGGTAATACTGTAAATTTTCATTTACAATGGGGTTCCAAGTAAGAATCACAGATGAGTCTTGCTCATCTACAAAACTACTCAAAAGTTCAGGAGCCCCAACTACCCATTCAATTGCACCCAGATCAGGTGCACTGCCGTTAAAATCAAAATAGTCTTGTACACCATCTCCATTAAGGTCTGATGTACCCGCATCGATGCATGGTGACCCTGTCTGCAATCTAAAATCATAATCATCAACATCCACAAAAAGAGGGTCAATGTCGTAACTATTGCTATCACCATTCCAATATTCTTCAGTTAGAGAATAATTAATATCAAATCCACTACCTGGTGTTCCATCATGGATCGAGTTTGGAGTGTTATCATGAAAGATCGTATTGACTATATTTGCTGTGGTTTGGGAATGTATTGCCAGACCACCACCTTGCCATGAAGTCTCGCCATTATTATCAGTCGCTTCATTCATGACAAAAGTCGAGTTAAATAGGTTGAGAGTTGCATTCCATGTAAATAAACCACCACCACCATATAGAGCCCAATTATTCACAAAGAGTAACCGATTAAAAGTACCTGGCATATAGACTGTATCTTGACTGGCTTCGGTACCAAAAAAGATGCCTCCACCGCTGTTCCAATTAGATATGTTATCCATTATTACACTATGGTTGAATATTACATTCTCGGGTCGAAGCAGACATAGTCCACCACCACCGCCAGTGGAATTGTTATTACGAATCACTATGTTATCTAGTATTACTTCTTTGCCATGATATAATGCTAATGCACCACCTGGGCCTGCTGTTGCGCTATTAGTTGAAAAACTTGTATTTGATATTTCTAGGGTATCCGCAAATTCTTGATATATGGCTCCACCACCAGCATAAGTAGGAAAGTTTGGATCAACATTTTCTTCCCACCCATTAGCAGAGTTTTGATAAAAATCAGACTCATGTATTGTTAATCTTCCACCTCTAAAGGTTGCAATAGCGCCTCCACGATTTGCGCCATTATTATTGAAATAAACATCGGCAACAGAACATGTACTAAGCGAGTCCACAAAGATTGCGCCACCAGCCCAACTGCTATTATTGTACACGTTACCGCCTCTTATATCCAGGTCTGAATTGGTACAATTTATTGCACCGCCATGGGTCTCACTTGAGTTAAGATATATTTGAGCATCCTCTAATGTCAAACTTGATTCGTAAAGGTTTATTGCACCACCGTCGGTAGAGGATGTATTATTAGAAAGGTCAAGGTTTTTTGCCGCTACGACAGAATTAGTAATATACAAGCCTCCACCATCAGCGGAATTTCCACGTTTTATTTTAAAATTCTCGATCCGTACGGTGTCTGGAGTGTCCCTTATTGAGATATTTGGTTCTGTGATAGGGACATTCATTTTTGTATCCGTCATGGATTCACCGATCAGGGATATTTGTTTATTATCAATTATGACTCCGCCAGTGTATATACCATCAAGGACCATTACAGTATCCATAGTTGTTGCTTCATCAATTCCTTTCTGAATGGTCAAATAAGGTGCATCAGAAGAGCCATCTCCAGATCCGTCATCACCTGATGCTGAAACATAAATTGTACCAGCATTTAATTTTGAAATGAAAATTGTCAGAGCAATAATTAACATGTATTTGTGATTGTTCATTTGGTGGCCTTGTTATTTTTAATTTTGTTCTTAAATAAATCAGAAAATGAAAGTTAATCTCGATAAAAATACTACACGTAACTTATCTAAAGTAGCATTAAATGGCTTAGGGTCTTCAAGCGTTTGGTGTAGGCAGATAGTTATGAATAAACTTGTTAAAACAACTATCGTACTTGTAGTTTATGTTGCAATTATCATATGGAAAACACCGTCGTTGCCACCAATCGAAAAGCATTCCACGAATATCATGTTCTTGAAAAATTTGAGGCTGGGATTCAACTGAAAGGTAGTGAGGTAAAAAGCATAAGGGAAGGGAAGGCAAGTCTAAAACAGGCATACATACTCATAAGGAAAGGAGAGGCCTGGCTAAGAGGATCACACATTTCTAGTTACAGCCACACAGGTTTTGAAGGTCATGAGCCGGTGAGAGATAGAAAATTACTTTTACATAAGAGAGAAATACATAAGGTTAATTCCAAATTGGCTGAAAAAGGATTAACGGCTGTTCCAACTAAATTGTATTTTAAGGGTGGATTTATCAAACTGGAGTTTGGCCTTGCAAAAGGTAAAAAACTATATGACAAGCGTGATACAAAAAAGAAGCGAGATGTTGAGAGAGACATCCAGAGGGCTCTAAAGGCTGAATGAACTATCCATCAATCAATGATCAAATGGACCTCATCAAGCGGGGAGCGGAAGAGATCATCCCAGAGGATGAACTCGTCAAGAAACTTGAGAGGTCAAGAAAAGATAATTCTCCCCTGATCATAAAATTAGGTTGTGATCCAAGTAGGCCTGATCTTCACATAGGCCATGGGGTGGTACTAAGAAAATTAAGGCATTTCCAAGATCTTGGTCATGCTGCGGTGCTTGTCATAGGTGATTTTACTGCAATGATCGGAGACCCATCTGGTAGAAACAAGACCAGACCACAACTCACTCTTGAGGAAGCTAGAACAAATGCAAAAAGTTATGTTGAGCAGGCTAAAGTAATACTTGATATGGATGCTGCTAAAGTCTCTTATAATTCTGATTGGTTAAATAAAATGAATTTCCATGAAGTAGTAAAACTGGCTAGTTCTTATACAGTTGCAAGGATGCTTGAGAGGGATGATTTCACCAAACGATTTCAATCAGAGGTACCCATCTCGATCCATGAATTCCTATATCCCTTGGCACAGGCACAGGACTCAGTAGAGTTAAAGGCTGATGTCGAGTTAGGTGGTACCGATCAAAAATTTAATCTTTTGGTTGGCAGAGATCTTCAGAAGGACAATGGACAAGAGCCCCAATGCATCATTACGACACCACTCTTAGAGGGTACGGATGGAATTGAGAAAATGTCAAAATCTTATGGTAATGACATCGGTCTTTTGGACAGTCCAGAAGACATGTATGGTAAGACCTTATCTATCTCTGATGACATGATATTGAGGTGGTATACTCTTGCCGCAGATTCAGATCCATCAACTTATCAATCTGCGGAGAAAAGACTGAATGACCCAAAAGTTAACCCCATGGAAGTTAAACGTGAACTTGCTAGAGAAGTAGTGTCACTATACCATGATGATGTTGCAGCAGAAAAGGCAGAAAAGCACTTCAATGAAGTTGTCGTTGGCAAAGGCATTCCTGATGAAATGCCTAGTTATGCTCTATCAAAAGAAGATCTAATTGTAAATGTCATATTTGATGCAGGCATCCTTCAAAGTAAGGGAGAAGCAAGGCGGATGATCAAGCAAGGAGCGGTAAAACTTGATAATGAAAAAATTGATGACATGCATGCCACCATCTCCCCAGGTACCGAACAAATAATAAAGGTAGGAAAGCGACGATTTTTAAGGGTCATTGGATGAAAAAAATCCTTTTTGGGTTGGTCTGTGTAGCAGCCCTAAACCAAACGTCCTGCACAGCCTTGAAGCCTAGTTCTCCGAGTTTGGTTGTCATGTTGGTAGTAGACCAGATGCGTCCAGACCTTTTAACAAGGTTTGATGATCTCTACAAAGGAGGGTTTAGGTGGTTGATGGACCATGGCATCTGGTTTACTGATACTCATCATGAGCATAGTTATACTGCCACGGGGCCTGGACATACTGCCATTGGATTTGGACAGTACCCTGGTAATGTAGGAGTACTAGGAAATAGTTTTTATGATCGGACCCTAAAGAAAAATGTAAACTGTGTTGAAGATCAAAATGCAAAGGTAGTAGGCTCAAAAAAAGGTAAGGCACGTTCTGCATCTAGATACGATACCAAAGGGCTTGGGGATTGGATCAAACATAAATATCCAAATTCAAAGGTCGTGTCCATCGGAGGCAAGGATAGAGCAGCATGCCTTCTGGGTGGCAAGAATCCCGATCAAGCAATATACTATAATGGAGCAGGAGAATTTATTTCATCAGATTACTATGTTGAAAAATTACCTGACTGGGCAACAAGATTTAATCAAACATTAAAAAACCGGTCATATCAAGACTCACTTTGGCAAAGATCTCTAGATGAACAATTATATTTGAAATATGCAAGACAAGACCACTTTTATGGAGAAGAAGATAATTATTTAAATGATGAATATTCTCCTGTTTTTCCCATTGGTGTGGATGAAGGCGAAGATGTCTTGCCAATTTTAATGGGCACGCCTTGGTTTGAGCGAGAAATACTCCAACTAGCAAAGGATGCTGTAATGGGAGAGGGATTAGGCATGGATAATGCTCCTGATCTATTATCCATAGGTTTTTCAGCAATGGACTGGGTCATACATATGTATGGACCTTATTCTCAAGAGGCCATGGATGCTTGCATCAAGTTGGATCTTTACCTCGGAAACTTTATTGAATTTTTAGATACTCAAGTAGGCTTGGAAAATATATTGTTTACCCTGACGGCTGATCACGGGGGTCTTCCCTTGCCAGAATATCTTGCTGAAAAAGGTGAAGAAGGAGGAAGGATCAATAGGGAACACATGAAAGAGGCACTGACTTGGGTTGATGATGAAATAGAGGAGTCTTTTGGTAAAGGACTATACCATCGCGATGGCGGCAATTTCTATTTGGATATGGATAAAATAAAAAAAACAAATACCAAACCAGATACTATTTACAATATAATTGAAAAGTATTTGACTAAGGTTGAGGGTATCGATCGAATGATCATCAAGCAGAAAATACTTGAGAGCAAGGATACCGTTGGCCTGGTACAGCGTTTTAAAAACATGATAGATCCAGAGATGACACCTGAGATATTTCCTTTGGTATCTCGTGGGTATCTCTATCGAAGAATGGGAACATCACATGGTTCACCTTATGATTATGATACTCATGTTCCTCTGATCTTTTCACGTGAGGATTTTAGAAGGAGAAAAAAAACCACTAGGCGTGCAACAGTGGATATTGCGCCCACAATAGCAAAGTACCTTGATGTAGAGGTACCAGAATATTGTGATGGGCAGGTAATTGATTTATAAAATGCTTTTTATAGAAAATCTCACAAAAAAATATGAAGGTGTCCATGCAGTGGATAATATCTCTTTTGAGGTTGCAAGAGGTGATGTGTATGGATTTTTAGGCCCCAATGGAGCTGGTAAAACAACCACAATAAGGATGATAATGGGCATCATACATCCTGATAAGGGATCTATTAATTTGAATGGAGAGGACATTAATGCCCTTGGACGTCAAAACCTTGGTTATCTACCCGAGGATCGAGGATTGTATCAAAAACAAAAACTAGAAGAAATTTTAAATTATTTTGGTTTACTTCGTGGGCTTGAAAAGTCTGATGCTAAAAATAGATCTAAAATGTGGCTGGAGCGTTTTGACCTTGGTGATCAAGGGAATAGGAAAGTCGAAGAACTATCAAAGGGCAACCAACAGAAGGTCCAGTTCATACTCTCTCTCTTGCATGATCCTGATCTTATCATCCTTGATGAGCCATTTACTGGACTAGACCCATTGAACCAACTTTTATTGAAAGAGATCATTCAGGAAAAACAAGATGAGGGGAAGACGATTATTTTCTCAACGCATCAGATGGAGCAGGTTGAGAGATTGTGCAATAATATTTGCCTTATTAATAGTGGAACTATAGTTGTAGAGGGATCATTAGAGGATATTAGAAAAAAACATTCAAGTGACTCCGTTGAGGTGCGTTTCTCTGGGGAAATGGATGAGCAGGAAGCCTCAAACTATCTCAATGATTTGGATATCACTGAAAATACTCTCTCTGGCGTGCTAAGAAGAGACTCAAATGCATTTCTGGAGTGGGTCAATACCAGTGTGGATGTATTATCGTTTCAATTGAAAATCCCAACCTTAGAACAGATCTTTCTAGAGGAAGTAGGTAAGAAGAAATGAACCAGGTCTGGAAGATCATGAGGTGGGAGTTCATCAA
>CAYZJY010000081.1:0-8181 GCA_964478995.1 uncultured bacterium | reverse complement strand
CTGATGTTGACTTTAGTCAATTTGATAATGATGGTCCAGACAATGTTCCTAATTCGGGAGATGACGATGGGTATGTGGATGGCATTGCAGTTGTCTATTCTGGATGTGGTGCTGAATGGAACCCAGGAAATGATAATCTATGGCCACACATGAGTAGCCTCGGCAGCAGTTATGAGTATACGACTGGGGATGCTTCTGCGAATGGTGGTTATGTGATCGTCAGTAGTTACTTTGTCTCACCCGAGCTTGCAGGAGGTGGGGACTGTTATACTGATATAATCAGGCCCATGGGGGTTTATGCTCATGAGTTTGGGCATATCCTTGGACTGCCAGACCTGTATGATCGCAACGATGGTAATGGTGATTCAGAGGGTATTGGAAATTGGTGTCTCATGGCCGGTGGATCATGGAATGGTTGGGCGGGAGATACTCCTGCACACATGTCCGCATGGTGCAAGCAAGAGATGGGGTGGGTCGATCCGTTGGTATTGGATGCGGGTCAAGCAGGACTCAGCATACCAGAAGCGGAGAACAATGCCTATGCGTTAAAGATATGGGAAGATGACTACCAATGGAGTAGTTATTTTTTGGTCGAGAATCGTCAGTTGACCGGCTATGATGCAGGTCTACCAGGAAGTGGCCTCTTGGTATACCATGTGGATGAGAATAAACGCTACGGATCACATCGCTGGTCTTCAGGTTCGGTCAATGACAACCATCTGCATAAACTTGTTGATGTAGAGGCTGCTGATGGGGATGCTGACATGGACAATGGTGTCAATCGTGGAGATGATGGTGACCCTTATCCTGGCTCATCCAATAATATCGATTTTTCAAGCAATTCAAATCCAAACTCCAATCGTTACAGTGGTGAGGCGACTGACATAGTGGTCACGAACATAAGTAGTTCATCTAGCACGATGTCAGCAGATATTTCTTTGGAGCCTCGTAGGGGAATTCCAATTGTTTACGACCATGCCGGCATGTCAGGCTCGGGCTGGGGATATTCCTCTCCACAAGACAGTTGGGGTGGTGTTGTATTTGAATATCCAAGCACGGAAGAGCAAAATGGCTATCTAACGGAGGTTGACATTGGGTTTAAATATGACGAGAGTTCCTATGAACTTAAGGTATATGATTCATTTGACGGTACTACACTAGGAAATCAACTATATCAAGTTTCAGGGACCATAACTGAAAGAGGATGGCACTCCATACCCATCGACTCAGTATTAATTCAGCCAGGACAGGAATTCTTTGTCACCCATAAGATAGTGGATCAAGCCTATGCCATATCGTTTGATAAGATCACTACACCCACTGGTCGCTCCTATTTCTCCGGTAATGGTACAAGTTATTCTAGTACCATAGGAGAAAGTTACAATATCAACCTTAGAGCAAAACTTCATAACCACGTTGAGAATAATCCTACCTTTGCCAATATTCAGGTCGACCCTGATTCCATGTATCAATATCTCATTGTAGGGGACTCAGCCACACAGACCCTCGCGATCCATAATGATGGTGATGCAGATCTTGATTGGGAGATCGATCTCGCAGATGCCTTGGGAAGGTTTACGATGATGGGTGAAAATGCATCATTCCAGCATTCCGTCATTAATAGAAACCGACCTTCGAACGAGGGGCCTGGTGCTCCAAATTCAAGTGAAATTTCCGTTAGGCCATTCTTGGGCCGAGATCCGGGAGGTAGGGATGGTGACATCAACATGCTTCTGTTGTCCAATAATACAGGAAATAGCAACATATTTGCCAATGAGATGCTACCTGAAATGGAGAATGTGGAGTTCTCAACATGGGATGCAAGTACGACTCCAGAGTTAGATTATCTTGAACAGTTTGATCTCGTGATGTTATACGAGAATGGAATATTTTCAAATGCAACCAATGTGGGTAATGTATTATCCGAATATGTGATCAATGGAGGTAACCTCATATTAAGCACGTTCTATTGGCAGGATAGGACAGGTGAGGTGGGCTCATGGAATCCGTATACCTGGGGTGATCTAGAATCGATCGACCCACTCTATGATGGAAGTTGTGACTATGCCAGCGCATCCTTGGGCACGATCATTGACCATCCATTGACAGAGGGCGTGAATTCCCTACAGGTAGGTTCCTTTAGAGGAGGACCGGTCACGCTGCGGGACAATGCGACCGCGGTGGCCTGGTGGAGTGATGGCGATCCACTGATCGTCTATAATCAGCCAGGTGGAACCATAACAGCCGTCACCATGGGACCAGCGTGGGTAGGATCGGGTGATTGGCATCAGGTATGGGCCAATGCGATCAATTGGACCGCAAATGCAGGCCCTGACTGGCTATCGGCTGATGTGATGAGTGGAACGATCGCACCAGGTTCTTCGCAGCAGGTCACAGTTAGTTTTAACGCAACGGATGTTGATACAGGTGACTATCATGCACAGTTGGAAATATCTAGCAACGATCCAGATCAGTCCATCGTATCGATCCCGGTCCACTTGGATGTGGACATGTTGTTCCCTGATATCGATGTTTCACCCGATTCACTTGATGAGGAACTATATGTTGGGGAGTCATCCACTCAAATTCTTACGGTATACAATAATGGTGAGGCGGACCTAGACTGGTATTCCGCCATCTTTGACGATGTGGACGATAGAGGGAGAACATCGGGTAATCAATTTTTATTGTCAGAGGTGTCTGGCATTGGTTCTAACCTAAGTGTAGAAGAGGCTATTTCAAGCATCAATGCTAGGAGTAGGACATCGCCTCGATCCATGTCAGATAATGGCGACATGCCCGTCATAAGGGCTGAAGATGGCCTATCAGGCTCTCGCAATGGACCCATGGCAGGAACCATCCTAAGTGAGCGAAACGAACGATCTCTGGATGTACTAGTGCTCTATGCCGATTATGAAAATTGGGCAATGGATGTCATAAATAAGTTGATCGACACAGAGCAGTTCAATAGCGTTTCCTATGTAAATGTCAGATTTGATACGCCAACCTTGGAAGAACTCTCTGCATTTGGATCGGTCTTCGTTTGGTCCGATTATAGTTTTGGCAATGCACCGGAGCTTGGGAATAATCTAGCGGACTATGTTGATGCTGGAGGAGGCGTGGCCTGCGCCATGTTCACCGTTGGCAGTGTACGGCTTCAAGGAAGATTTGACACCGAGGACTATTGGGCAATAGATCCTATTAGCAATACTACTGGAAATAGTTCGATCGGGACCATCCATGATGAGGACCACCCAATATTGAATGATGTTGAGTCTCTTGAAGGTTGTGGAAGTTGTTATAGACCCACTGGTGGCCTTAGTGATGGTGCGACCATGGTCGCAGAATGGATGGATGGCAGACCCATGGTCGCGACGAAGGACATCAATGGAGTCCATAGAGCAGACCTGGGTCTTTTTCCACCGACGACTGATGAGTTTAGTGGTGGTTGGGACCCTGATTCGGATGTGATCCTCCTCATGGCCAATGCATTGACATGGGTCTCTGGACAGACCCAGACCGATTGGCTATCCTATTCACCGGAAGCGGGAGTCATAACGCCTGGGTCCTCACAGGACATTGAGGTCCAGTTCAGTGCGGTAGACATTGAGGGAGGTACATATTCTACAAACATTCAGATCCTAAGCAATGATGAGGACCAGCCTGAGTTGCTCATTCCCGTGGAACTGATCGCAAATGTTCCCTATCCAAACATTGTACTGGAGGCAGATCAGATGGATGTGAATCTCTTTTTAGGTGATTCGGCCACTCGCTCCATTGTGATAGGAAACGATGGTGTTGCCGATCTGAATTGGAGCATTGACATCTTGGACTATGGTAGGGACGGGACATTTTATTCTTTTAATAATTGTGGTGGTGAGGGTCATGAAGGTCCATCCCAAGAGGATTGTGATGGTGAGTACGACAGTACCACGCTCCAAGGAAGCGTGACCGTCAATGAAGGGATACAGCAGTGGACCGTGCCACAGTCAGGCGAATATACGATCGAGGTCTTTGGAGCTCAAGGAGGTGGGGAGACAAATGCCGGTGTTGCTGGAGGTCTTGGTGCGAGAATGAGTGGCACTTTCTACCTAGAAGAAGGTGAAATATTACAGGTCCTAATAGGACAGATGGGAATTGCTGAAAGTGTTTATCAAGGAGGATACGCTGGTGGCGGTGGCGGTGGTTCATTCGTCACAAGAGGAACACATGATTCAGATGAGTCCATACTGATCGTTGCCGGCGGCGGCGGCGGTTCTGGAACTCATTATCAGGGATATGATGCCATCATCGAGACATATGGTAGCACTTCCACAGGGTCTGCTGGACAAGGCGGCGTGCCCGGAAGCAATGGTAATTCTGGTGCAGGTTTTTTTGGAAATGGTCTGTTTGGTGGTCATAATGGTGCGACTATATCATATTCATATGTGAATGGAGGAATGGGTGGCATTGGTTATTCAGGTGGTGGTACTGGCTACGGAGGATTTGGTGGAGGTGCTGGTGATGGCTATGCCGATGGCGGCGGCGGTGGTGGTTATAGCGGTGGTAATGGTTGGGAAAACCTAGCAGGTGGATACGGCGGTGCATCATACAATAGTGGGGATGAACAGGACAATGAGGCTGGCGTGAACTCCGGTCATGGACAGGTCGTGATCACCCTTGACAGCCCAACGATCACATGGATATCCACATCTCAGGACTCTGGAGTTGTTTCTGTTGGTGAAACAGACACTTTACATGTCCATTTTAATGCTTCTGAATTGGAGCAAGGCGAGTATTTTGCAGATCTCAATCTTTTGAGTGATGATCCCGATGATCCTGACATCAGTCTGTCTGCATCTTTAACGGTATTCGAACAGGTCATGCTTGCAGACATGCCAGACACCTCAGTACACGAGGATGGCATGCTGGAACTGACGATCGATGTGGACTATCCAGGGTATGAACATGAACTAACAGTGACCAGTGACACCTCTGGGGTAGAGGTATCGGTGATTGGTGACACGATCGGCCTAATGCCCATTACAGATTGGACCGGAGTTGCATCCATGGAGGTCATCCTGACCATTGAGAACTCACTATCGGATACGGTTGAATTTCAACTGGATGTGACCGCGGTCAATGACCCGCCAAATGCAATTGACCATTGGTACTACATCAATGAGGATAGTTCTCTCGTTGCCTATCTTCCTGCGAATGATGGTGACTCGCTCAATGGTGAACATGATGATCAGTCACTCACATTTACCTCCATGTCCTCCTTCGAACATGGTTCGTTTGACCTAGGACGAGAGGATGGTCTATTGACCTATGAACCATACATGAATTATTTCGGACCAGATAGCATGCAATATCTATTAATGGATGATGGTACGACCAATGGGCAATATGATGCACTGATGGACACGGGGCTGATCGTGATAAACATCATGCCTGTTAATGATGATCCAGTACTCGCTGATCTAGTAGACACGACGATGCATGAGGACTCAACTTTGATGATCACTATCTCTGCATCCGATGTTGACAATGATACGCTTACTTTTGATGTTTCATTTTCAATAGACGAATATGTTACTGGATACATAGAAGATACAACACTTCATATAAACTCACACTTTAACTGGAGTGGTTCAGTTGATGTGACAGTTTTGGCTAGTGATAACATGGGCCGTGCGGTGGATGTGGAACAGTTTCTGCTTACAGTTCTCCCAGTGAACGACCCACCAGAGTTCGGTCAACTCCATGCACTAGTGGGTGTTGGAATGGACTTCGAATTACCAATTATTGTGAGTGATATTGATACGGATTCACTCTCCGTATCGCTTGATCCTACCTGGACCTATCCTGAATGGATCGTTTTTGAGGATGGACCATTCAGACTGATGGGAAATGCGCCTGATGAGGGTGATCATAGTCTACCATTGTTAGTAGATGATGGTGAGTTCGTTGTGAGTGACACTTTCCATCTGGAATCACGATATTTTCAACCGCGGATCACATCGATAGTGGATATTCCTGATGATGAGGGAGGTAGGGTCTATGTTGAGTTTGAACGATCATTCTTCGATCATGTGGATGCGACCAACCAGTTCTATACCATCTTTAGACTAGATGAGATCAATGATTCGACTGCCTGGGTAAGTGTGGTCACAGGTGCAGCCGGAGGAGATGAGAGCTATGTCTATGAGGCATCAACGGTCATGGATTCAACGGTAGAGAATGACGGTATTACTGAATTCATGGTCATTGGATACATGAACGAGGGTACATTCCCTTCAGGCACTGCATCAGGATATTCATTGGATAACTTGGCACCAGATGCGCCTACAGGCCTGGTGGCTACTGTCGTGGATGAGGGCATCCATCTGTCTTGGGATTTGAGCAGTGCGGATGATTTTCAGTATTTTGAACTTGAGAAGTCCATCATGGAGGATTTTTCAAGTGTTGAGACATTTACTCTAGTGGATACATCTTACCTTGATGCTATCTATGAATTGAATCAAACCAATTTCTATCGCTTATCGGCCGTGGATAATTCAGGGAATGTGAGTGACTATTCTGACATGGTAGAGGCTGCTATTCTACAGTTAGAAGAAGATCTGGTTCCTGATTCATATGCTCTTCATCAAAACTATCCAAATCCATTCAATCCTGTAACGACCATACGCTATGATCTTCCAGAGGATGCTCAGGTCATGATACGCATATTCGACATACAGGGTCGTATCGTGAGGACACTGGTGGATGGGCATGAGGATGCAGGAAGGAAGGCAGTTCCATGGAATGCGACCAATCAAGTTGGAGAGCACGTTGCGGCAGGGATGTACATTTACATGATCCAGTCAGGTGGGTTCTCGCAAGTACGGAAGATGCTTCTCCTGAAGTGATATTTTGACCATGATTGGATCAAAAAACCCCGTTGATCAACGGGGTTTTTTGATTCAAGGATCGATTATACATTCACGGGCTAATAAACCAGTGACATTAAAATGAAAAGACTTAGATCGCTATTCAACAGCCAGAGGACAGCAATAATCATATTATTGGTCTTGAACCTGCTGCAACTGAGGTATTTGGGGTTGATGAAAATGAAACTCAATGAGGTTGAGAAGAAATTATCATTGATAGAGGAAAACTTGAGCAAGAGATAGGATGGGGATCATTAAAGAAATGAGACACCCTTTTTCATCGATCTTGATCATGGGATTATTATGGAATTGTGCCAGCACACCGCCAGAAGTAGTTCTAGAACCAGAGCCAGTACCCCAACCCCAGCCAGAACCTGTGGTCATTGTTCCTCCATCTCCTCCTAAAGCGATCGCCATCCATTCTGTATCATATGACCTTGATGAAATGACCATTAAATGGCATTCCTCAAAGGAGTTGAACTTCAAAAGTTATGTTCTATTGACCACAAGAGATAATACCCTTGATGTTGATACCCTTTCTGTCTTTTTAAATGTGAATGACACGGTACATGTGTTGGATGAGTTTGACCCTACGATAGCAAATTGGTTTTGGATAGTGGTCAGCAACAATGATGGCATGATGACCAGAGGTGAGCGATCAACACACACACTTGAAACCGTGCCTCCGGAGATCACACAGTTGTTGCCTATCGAATATGACCGTCATTTAAAGATAAGATGGATGCGCAATCAAGATCATGATTTTTCTAATTACATGATCTACCGATCCACTGATCGAGAGATGAGTGATAGAACCATCATCAATGAATTTGATAATAGAGTTGATACTCTATTTGTCATACCAATGGACTCTGTTTATTACTACCAGATCGGTGTTCGGGATAAATGGGGCCTGGAATCATTTAGCAATGTTTTGGAGGGTGATTATCCGATCAATATATGGGGTCAGGAGTATTACATGGTCGCTACCAGAGAGATCGATCTTTCTTCAATGAAGTTGTTTGGTCAAGTGCCAACTGAGTTTGAACATATGATCAATCTTGAGATCTTGCGACTTCAGAACAATTTTTTAACAGGTTCATTTCCAAAGACCCTTTTGAATCTCAAAAAATTAAGGTTACTCAATCTAAGCAATAATCAATTTTCAGGTAGGATCCCTCGTTCGATAAAAAAAATGATCTCATTGGAGGAACTATGGTTATCAAATAATCAATTTTCGGGTGAGTTACCCTATCAGATATTCATGTTA
>CAYZJY010000080.1:0-8329 GCA_964478995.1 uncultured bacterium | reverse complement strand
TTCTAGTTGAATTTGATAAAGTTCCAGGTTTTGATTATGAATTAGGTCAAGCATTCCATGTAGGGATTTTTAATGAGGGTGATTATGTCAGAATCACAGGTACATCAAAGGGTAAAGGATTTACGGGTGTAATAAAAAGACATAATTTTTCGAGACAAAAAAAGACCCATGGTACAGGTCATACTGAACGAGCACCAGGCTCAATTGGCCAAGCTTCAGATCCTTCTCGTGTGTTTCCTGGAATGAGAATGGCTGGTCGCCATGGGAATTCAAAGGTAACAGTAGAAAACCTCATGGTGTTAAAAGTGGATAGAGAGAGTAATCAAGTCCTTGTAAAGGGTGCGGTCCCAGGTGCAAGAAATGGGACTGTAGTTATTAGTAAATAAATGATATGAAGTTCGATGTATTAAATATTAAAGGTGATAAAGTAGGTGATGCTACCGCAAATAAAGATATATTTGGAGTTGCTCCAAATAAAAATGCTGTACGTCAAGCTGTGTTGTCCGAGTTGAATAATATGAGACAAGGTACACATTCATCAAAAAATAGAGCGCTTGTTAATGGTGGTGGAAAAAAACCATGGAAACAAAAAGGTCGTGGTGTCGCAAGGGCTGGAACTATAAGGTCGCCATTATGGAAAGGAGGTGGAACAATATTTGGACCAGAGCCTCATTCATATAACCATAAACTTCCAAAAAAATTAAGTAAGTTAGCTCGTAGATCTGTTTTGTCAAGTAAGGCAGCAGAAGGTAATCTTGTTGTAGTAGATGAATTTTCCATGAAAAGTCATAAAACTTCAGAATTTGTTTCAATTCTTAAAACATTAAAATTGCAAGATAAGAAGTTGACCTTACTGATAAGTGAAAAAGGTAATGATAATTTAGATATGTCCGTTAGAAATTTAAATAATGTCCATCTTGTTGATTATAGAAAGGCCAGTACCTATGACATGATTGATTGTGATATCTTGGTAATTGATAAAGATAGCATGAAGATGCTGACAGAGATGCTTAGAGACTAGATTTATGTATTCAGAAATAATTATTAAACCAGTTTTAACAGAAAAAATGGCCTTATTGGAAGAGAGGCAAAATAAATACGCATTTCTAGTTAAAATTGATGCAAATAAGACGGAGATCAAAAAGGCAATTGAATCAAAATTTGATGTCAAGGTTTTGAAGGTTGCTACAATTAGGCAGGTTGGGAAGCATAAGCAAATGACAGTTAGAAGTGGTGGTAGGACAATAAGAACAACAGGTAAAAGGTCTGATTATAAAAAAGCAATTATTTCTTTGGAATCAAATTCAACTATTGACATAATGCGCGGTGATACATCTAATTAGTTATGGGTATTAAACAATTAAAATCTGTGACCCCAGGTTCACGCTTTGCCTCGAGATCGGACTTCTCTGAGCTTACAACGCGAATTCCAGAAAAAAGCCTAACTAAAGCCTTGAGGAAAAGTGGGGGTAGGAATAATACTGGTAGGATCACAATTAGGCGTAGGGGTGGTGGTCACAAGCGTCGTTATAGGTTGATAGATTTCAAACGCAATAAGTTTGATATTCCAGGGAAAGTAATGACAGTTGAATATGACCCTAATAGATCAGCAAATATTTCTTTAATCCAATATGCAGATGGAGAAAAACGTTATATCCTAAGTCCTGTTGGAATTAAGGTGGATGACTCCATCTTGTCAGGAGAGAATGTACCTTTAAAGGTTGGAAATTGTCTTCAACTAAAAAATGTACCTGCAGGATTGTTTGTCCATAACATAGAACTTTTACCTGGCAAGGGAGGGCAAATGGTACGTTCTGCTGGCGCATCTGCTCAGGTTATGGCACATGATGGAGGTCTATGTACATTAAAATTACCTTCAGGTGAAATACGTATGGTTAGAGAGAACTGTATGGCCACAATTGGCCAAGTCGGGAATAGAATCCATGAGCAAATAGTTTCTGGAAAAGCTGGACGTAGTCGTTGGTTAGGACGCAGACCAAAAGTTAGAGGAGTCGCCATGAACCCTGTGGATCATCCTATGGGTGGAGGAGAGGGGAAGTCGTCTGGAGGCAGACATCCAACTACACCTTGGGGTAAACCAACTAAAGGATATAAAACCCGTAAAAAAAATAAAAAGTCAGATGCTATGATTGTAAAACGGAGGAAAATGTAATGGCCCGATCGTTAAAAAAAGGTCCATTTGTCGATGAGAAACTATTAAAGAAGGTTTCGGAAATGAATGAGTCAGGTAAGAAAAAGGTATTAAAAACTTGGTCAAGAAGATCGATGATTACTCCAGAACTCGTTGGCCATACGCTTGCAGTGCATAATGGAAATAAGTTCATTCCAGTTTTCATATATGAAAATATGGTTGGGCATAAACTTGGCGAATTTTCACCAACTAGGACATTTAGAATGCATTCGGGAGATAGGAAAAATTAAAATGGAAGCTAAAGCAATAGCTCGGTATATACATCAATCGCCCTTCAAAGTGAGGAAAACGTTAGACAGCGTGAGAGGGTTAAAAGTTGGTGATGCACTCAATCATCTCCATTTTTCTCCTGAAAAGGCGGCTAAAGTGATAGAGAAGACATTGAGATCTGCAGTTTCAAATTTGATGCAAAAAAATGAAGAGTTGAATATTGATCCAGAAGTGTTGGGTATCAAAGAAGCCTTTGTAGATGGAGGCCCAGTGATGAAAAGGTTTCGTGCTTCAGCTATGGGAAGAGCATCTAGGCTACGTAGGCCCACAAGTCATTTAACGATCATAGTTTCAGACGAGAAATAAAAAGGGGATATTTTGGGTCAAAAAACACATCCAGTTGGCTATCGTTTGAGTGTCAATAAAAAATGGCGATCAAATTGGTTTGCCCGGAAAAATAATTTTTCAAATGATTTAGCTGAAGATGTTAAGGTGAGAAAGTATATTTCACATCGTCTTCCAAATGCTGGCATATCAAAGGTTGAAATAGCGAGATCTTCAAAAAAAGTTACTGTTACTATTTTTACGGCTAGGCCAGGAATTGTTATTGGTAGAGGCGGAGAAGAAGTTAATAGATTGAAAAAAGAATTACGGCAGTTAACTGGTAATAAAGATGCTCAGATAAATATATCTGAAGTAAAACGTCCAGAACTTGATGCTGCGCTAGTGGGCTCAAATATTGCACATCAATTAAAAAAGAAAATTTCATATAGAAGGGTTGTTAATAAAACAATTCAATCAACAATGAGAATGGGTGCAGAGGGTATTAGAATAAACGTTGCAGGTAGATTAGGTGGTGTTGAAATTGCTAGGAGTGAAAAATTTTCAGATGGAAGTGTGCCTTTGCATACACTTAGAGCAGATATTGATTATGCGCTTACTGAGGCTCAAACTCAATATGGTGTAATTGGAATAAAGGTATGGATCTGTAATGGACAGTTTTCAAGGAAGTAATAAGATTAAAAAATGTTAGAACCAAAGAAAGTAAAATTTAGAAGAGTTCACCGCGGAAATAGACGTGGAATGGCAATGAGGGGTAACCATGTAGCCTTTGGTACTTTTGGACTAAAAGCTGTTGAACCTGGTTGGATCACTGCTCGCCAAATTGAGGCTTCAAGAATCGTTATTTCTAGAGTTGTAAGAAAGATTGGTAAAATGTGGATTAGGGTATTTCCAGACAAGCCTATCACTGCCCGTCCAGCAGAAACAAGAATGGGTAAGGGTAAGGGAGCTCTAGATCATTGGGTCGCCGTTGTAAAGCCAGGAAGAGTATTATTTGAGATAGATGGTGTATCTAGGGAAGAAGCAGATCAAGCATTTAGAGATGCAGGGCATAAACTTCCAATGAAAACCAAGGTTGTAGAGAGGAGAAGTTTCTAATGAAATCAACTCAACTAAGAGAAATGAATAAATTAGAATTGGAAACAAAATTAGATGAGAATCTTGAGGCTTTGCAAAACCTTAGATTTCAACAAGCGCTTCAACAATTAGAGGATGCTACTTTGATATCAAGTACAAGAAAAGAAATTGCTCAAATAAAAACCGTCTTAAATGAATTTAAACTTGGAATAAGAAAACAAGAAGGCTGATAAACTGTGAATGTTGAAAGGAAAAGACAATCACTTGTTGGAGAAGTGATAAGTACTAAAATGGATAAAACTGTTAATGTAAGGGTTGTGAGAGAGATTCCGCACCCCGTCTATCATAAACGGGTTAAGCGTTACAAAAATTATCTTGCCCATGTTAGTTCTGTTAATCCCAATGAAGGTGATATTGTAAAAATTTCATCGATTAAACCAATGAGTAAGAATAAGCGTTGGCAAGTCAGTCAAATCATTCGTGAAGCAGTGAAATTAGGGTAATTGAAGTGATTCAGCAGGAAACAAGATTGAAGGTAGCAGACAATACAGGAGCAAAAGAAATATTATGCTTTAAAGTATTGGGTGGCTCAAGAAGGAAATATGCAAGTATTGGTGATCAAATTGTTATTACTGTAAAGAAAGCCTTACCTGGTGGAATGGTAAAAAAGGGAGAAGTACATCGTGCTGTTGTTGTGCGTACTAGAAAAGAGGTTAATCGTAAAGATGGAAGTAGAATACGTTTTGATGAGAATGCTGCAGTACTATTAAATAGCGCTGGCGAGCCAAGAGGAACACGGATTTTTGGTCCGGTTGCTCGTGAACTACGCGATAGTGGATTTATGAGAATAGTATCCATGGCTCCGGAGGTCATTTGACATGCATGTGAAAAAAGGAATGTTGGTAAAAGTTATCAGTGGGAACCATAAGGATATGGAAGGAAAAATTTTAAACGTTTTTCCACATAAGAATTGTGTAATTGTAGAAGGGGTGAATTTTCGTAAACGCGCTACTCGTCCTTCTCAGGAGAATCCATCAGGTGGTTTTGTGGAAAGAGAGGCACCTTTACATATATCCAATGTTATGGTGGTTCATAATGGACAAGCCACAAAAATAGGATATAAAAAATTAGATGATGGTTCAAAGGTGAGAATATCAATAAAAACAAAAGAAGAAATTGAATCTTAAACATGGCTGAGAAAAAAGTAACAAAGAAATCGTCTAAGAAAAGTAGTAAACCTCAAATGACTTACTTGCCCAACCTTAAAAGATTGTATAATAAAGAAATCATAGTCGGTATGAAAAAGATATTTGAATATTCCAATATTATGGAAGTACCAAAAATAAGTAGCATTTCCCTAAACATGGGTTTAGGAGATGCAAAAAATAATTCTAAAGGGTTGGAAAGTGCAGTTGATGAATTGACACTTATTTCGGGACAGAAACCGATTATTACAAAAGCAAAGAAAGATATCTCCAATTTCAAAATTAGGCAAGGATGGCCAGTCGGTTGTAAGGTCACTTTAAGACAAGATCGAATGTATGAATTCTTAGAAAGATTGATTTCAATAGCCTTGCCAAGGACAAGAGATTTTCGTGGATTGTCGTTTAAGTCATTCGATGGTAGAGGAAACTATAATTTTGGTGTTAAAGAACAAATTATTTTTACTGAAATTGATTATGATAAAATTCAATCAATTCGTGGTATGAACATTACAATAACAACATCAGCAAAAACAGATGATGAAGCATATGAACTTCTTAAGATGTTTGGACTCCCGTTAAGAGAGAAACCAGCAAAACAAGATATTGAAGAGGCAGCTTAATGGCCAAAAAATCACAAATTCAAAAATCAAAACGAAAAGTAAAATTCTCAACAAGAGAGAAAAAACGTTGTTTCAAATGTGGACGTCCGCATGCTTACCTAAGGCGCTTTGGTTTATGTAGGATATGTTTCAGAGAAATGGCACTAAAAGGAGAAATACCCGGCATCACAAAAGCCAGTTGGTAGGAGAAATATTATGTCAATGTCAGATCCAATATCAGATTTTCTAACACGTATCCGTAATGGATTGTCTGCAAAAAAACGTTGGGTTGATGTGCCCAGTAGTTCTCTAAAGAAACGTATTGCCTTGGTGCTTAAGGAGGAAAAGTTCATTAAGGATTTCTTTTTTATCGCCGGTGAAGGCAATAAAGAAGATATAAGGGTATTTTTGAAATATGACTATAGTGGCAAACCAGTCATAGAAAATATAAAGCGTATAAGTAAACCTGGTCTTCGAGTTTATGTTGGTGCTGGTAAAGCACCGCGTGTTCTTGATGGGCTTGGTATATCCATTCTTTCTACTTCCAAAGGTGTTTTATCCAATAAAAAGGCTAAGCAACTTGGTGTGGGTGGAGAAATAATTTGTGAGGTATTTTAGTAATCATGTCAAGAATTGGTCAAAATCCTATTTCATTGCCTGAAGGTGTAAGTATTTCTTTTGAAGACAATCTTGTGAAGGTAAATGGGAAAAAGGGAAATATGGAGTTTAATACTCATAAAGATATGACGGTTGTAGAGTCTGAGGGTGTAGTTACGGTCAAGCGTAATGCTGATAATCGTGAACAAAGATCCTTACATGGTACCACTCGACAAATCATAAATAATATGGTCATTGGTGTTTCAGAAGGGTTTGTAAAGGAATTAGAGATTATTGGTGTGGGATATCAAGCGCAAGTCCAAGGTAAGAGGTTGCAATTGCAACTTGGATATTCTCATGATATTTATTTTGATATGCCCGATGGAATTACAATTACTGCAAACAGAACGGAAGTGAAGGTCGAGGGAATAGATAAACAATTGGTTGGCGCAGTAACTGCAAAAATAAGATCTTTCAGACCACCTGAGCCTTATAAGGGTAAAGGTATTCGTTATAAAGATGAATATGTTCGTTCTAAGCAAGGTAAAACAGTGGGTGCAAAATAGATATGGCTCATCATCGTTCAGTAATACGAAGAGAAGAAAGAAGACGTAATAGAAGCAAAAGGACCTCGAGATTCCATGCAGTTCGTCCTAGGCTTGTTGTATATCGCAGCCTAAAGCATATTGAAGCGCAGGTTATTGATGATTTTAATGGTAATACATTAGTATCTGCCTCTTCTAGAGATAAAGATTTACAAGCCAAAATAAAAAAATTAAAAAATAAAACTGAAATTAGTAAAGCGGTTGGTCTTGCATTGGCAGAAAAAGCAAAAAAAGCAAAAATAGGGCCAGTGGTTTTGGATCGTAATGGTTCGCCTTACCATGGAAGGGTAAAAGCATTTGCTGAATCTGCTCGCGAAAATGGTTTAGAATTATAGGAGTAAATGATTTGGGAATAATTAATCCAGCAGAACTTGATTTAAAAGAAGAAGTTGTTGTAAAGATAAATAGAACGGCCAAAGTCACCTCGCGTGGCAAGAGGTTTAGATTTTCAGCTCTTGTTGTAGTTGGTGATGGTAATGGCCATGTCGGTGTTGGTTTAGGCAAGGCCAATGAGGTGATTTCTGCGATTCAAAAAGGAAAAGAGATCGCAAAAAGAAATATTGTTAGAATATCATTGATCAATGGAACGATACCTCATACTATAATTGGTAAGCATGGTGCCAGTAAAATTTTACTAAAGCCTGCTTCACCAGGTACTGGTATAATTGCGGGTGCGCCAGTAAGAGCAGTCATGGAGCAAGTAGGAGTACATAATATTCTTACCAAAAGGCAAGGGTCAAAGAATGCAATGAATTTAGTTCATGCTACTATGCAAGGCTTGGTTTCATTAAAAGATGCAGTTTCCATAGCAAATAAACGTGGATTAACCATAGGCGAGGTTTTTAATTAATGGCAAAAGCAGGTAAAAAGGTGCGTATAACACAGATTAAAAGTGGTATTGGCTATAAACCAAAGGCAAAAGCCACGCTAACAGCATTAGGCCTAAAAAAAATGCATCAAACTGTTGAACATGTGGATAGCCCTCAAATTAGAGGAATGATTAATGTCATACCTTATTTGCTTAAAGTAGAGGATTTATGAAACTTGATAGTTTAACTCCTGCAAAAGGGTCAATAAAAAATCGTAAGCGCGTTGGGCGTGGTCATGGCTCAGGTTTAGGTAAATCTGCTGGTAGAGGTGATAAGGGTGCTGGGCAAAGGTCAGGCTTTAAACGTCGTTCATGGTTTGAAGGTGGGCAGATGTCACTTGCTCGTAGATTACCAAAAAGAGGTTTTACAAATAATTTTAGAAAAGAATTTCAAATTGTCAACCTTGAAAACATAGATGCCTTAGGTCTTGATGCAGTAGATGCAAAAATACTCATGGAAAAAGGTTTAATTCGCTCATCTCTTAAACCGGTAAAAATTTTAGGTAATGGTGAGTTGAATTCAAAAATAAATAATACGGCAACTTCATTTAGTACAACGGCAAAACAGAAAATTCAAAAAGCAGGTGGGACTGCAATAGAATTGTGATTGATAA
>CAYZJY010000079.1:3797-8358 GCA_964478995.1 uncultured bacterium | reverse complement strand
ATGGTATTAGAGTAAAACTATTTGATAAAAGAGAATTTGAGGCGACCATCATTGGGACCGATCCTGGTACTGATCTAGCGGTCCTCCAAATAGATGCAGAGAAATTAGATGACATTGGACTAGGTAACTCAGATGACATAAGGGTTGGAGAATGGGTCATGGCAGTAGGAAGTCCATTCTCGGAGAATCTTAGCCACACGGTGACTACAGGCATAGTTTCAGCGATTGGTAGAAGTAATATTTTAAACTCTGGTAGTTATGAGGATTTCATACAGACCGACGCTGCCATAAATCCTGGAAATAGTGGTGGGGCATTGCTCAATATGGATGGTGAACTCATAGGAATAAATACTGCGATCGCAACTGGTGGGTATGAGAAAGGAAATCGTGGGGTTGGATTTGCAATACCTTCAAACATGGCCAACCGTATCATGTCCGATCTAATTGACAAAGGATATGTAACTCGATCTTGGCTAGGGGTCATCATACAAGACCTTGATAGTGAGACAGCAGATGCACTGGAAATAAATACTAGAAATGGGGCACTTATAGCAGATGTTGTGAAAGACAGTCCTGCAGAAGATGCAGGTATCCAAGAGGGTGATGTAATAATTGAATTCAATGGAATGTCCATTTTGAATACTGCCAACCTCAAGAACGTAGTCTCCTTGTCAGCGCCAGAGAGTACCAATAGGGTCAAGGTAATTCGAAATGGTGCACCAAAAACGGTTAAGGTCACCTTACAGGAACTACCTGATAATCCACAACAGTATGCAACAAGACAAAAAAATGAATTAAATAATTTTGGATGGCGACTAAAAAAATTAACTGAGTCCCTAAAACAAAAATATGATATTCAGGAAAGCCAGGATGCTTTGGTTGTCACTCGCATCGATCGAAATGGAGAAGCATATGAAAAAGGTATCCGTGAGGGAGACATCATTAAAAGAGTTGGTACTGAGAAAGTAAGTTCATTAAAGGAATTTGATCGTTTGGTGGAAAGGTCAAGGAACAAAGGAACTGTACTCCTGCTGGTAAAGAAACCAGGAGGAGGTTCAAGATATTTCACATTAAACCTATAGAAAAATCATAAAAATAATTTTATAAGTAAAAATGCCCCATTGGGGCATTTTTACTTATAAAACAGTTGTGCCAATGCTTTACATAACGAGATAAATTCAACACCTTATTTTATTTAATCTATAGTGAATTCATGGGTATTAAAAAAGTAGATACTAAAGTTGATTTTATTGCCGCCGAGCACCATGTCCTTGATTTTTGGAATAAGAATTCTATTTTTGAAAAACGTCGTGCGCAGAATAAGGGCAATAAAAAATGGAGTTTTATTGATGGTCCCATTACTGCCAATAACCCAATGGGAGTACACCATGCTTGGGGGAGATCTCTCAAGGATATATATAATCGTTTTAAGTCCATGCAAGGTTTTGAATTGAGATACCAAAATGGGTTTGATTGTCAAGGATTATGGGTCGAGGTAGAAGTTGAAAAAGAATTAGGATTTGAGTCAAAACGTGAGGTTGAAGAGTATGGCATTGAAAAATTTGTCAGTCTTTGTAAGGAGCGTGTCAAAAAATATTCTAAGATACAGACTGAGCAGTCAAAGCGTCTTGGATATTGGATGGATTGGGATAATTCTTATTATACAATGTCTGATGAGAACAATTATGCCATATGGTCATTTTTAAAGAAATTATGGAATGAAGAGAAAGTCTACCGTGGTACAGATGTTGTACCTTGGAGTGGCCGTTCTGGAACCTCGTACTCTCAGATGGAGATTATTGAAGGGCGTAAACTTGTCGCACATACATCGGTATTTGTTAGGTTCCCAATTAAGGGAAGGGACAATGAATATTTATTGATATGGACAACAACACCATGGACCCTATCATCTAATGTCGTAGTAGGTGTGAATAAAGATCTGGATTATGTCAGATTAAAGGCAAGCGATGATTCAATCTACTATTTTGCGAAGGAAAATCTGGAGTTCCAAAGACTTGAAAAGCAATTCAAAGAAAAGAAACAATGGTTAGAGGGTGTTCCAAAACTTAAGACGCTTGCACAGATATTCAAGGAACGTGGAGGATACGAGGAAAAAGGGACGATAAAAGGAAGTGAAATGGTCGGATGGGAGTATGAAGGACCATTTGATGATCTAGAAGCGCAGAAAGAATTAGGCGGATATCCCTATGTAAATGATGACCTAAAGGATAAAGGTATTAGTGCTGCAGGGCATCATAGGGTTATAGATCCTGGTAAAGATAGCATTGGCAATGATATTGTCATTGCAGGAGAAGGTACAGGAATTGTTCATATGGCACCAGGATGTGGAGACATTGATCATGCTGTAGGCAAGAAAAATGGACTTGTTAATATTGCTCCATTGGATGATGAATCAAAATTCATTGACAAATTTGGTTGGCTAACAGGCATGCTGGCTACAGATAAAAAAACGACTAAGGCTATTATAGAATATCTAAAAAAAGAAAAATTTCTTGTTCATGCAGAAGAATATCCTCACATATATCCTCACTGCTGGAGGTCTGGAGACGAACTTGTTTTTCGTTTGGTAGATGAATGGTACATCAACATGGACTGGCGTGATAAGATAAAAAAGATCGTGGATGATATTGAGTGGATCCCTAATTGGGGTAGAGACAGAGAACATGAGTGGTTAGATAATATGGGTGATTGGATGATCTCCAAGAAAAGATTTTGGGGTTTGGCTCTTCCAATATGGGTGTTTGAAGATGGTTCATTTTTTGTTGTGGGATCAAAAGAGGAATTAGGGGAACTAGCCGTTGATGGATGGGAAGAATTTGAAGGCAACTCACCACATCGTCCTTGGATCGATAAGGTCAAGATTAAACATCCTGAAACAGGCTTAGTAGGTACTAGGATCAAGGATGTAGGTAATCCTTGGTTAGACGCTGGCATAGTACCTTTCTCTACATTAAAGTATAATTCAGACAAAGAATACTGGTCGGATTGGTTCCCAGGAGATTTTGTAACAGAGTGTTTTCCAGGGCAATTTAGGAATTGGTTTTACTCCTTGCTTGCCATGGCTGCAGAACTCGAAGGCAAGGCACCCTTCAAAACGCTGTTAGGTCATGCTCTTGTCAAGGATGAGAATGGAAAAGAAATGCATAAGAGTTGGGGTAATGCTATCTGGTTTGATGATGCGGCTGAAAAGATGGGTGTTGATGTGATGCGCTGGATGTATTCGCTTCAAAATGTTGAACAAAATTTATTGTTTGGATATGGTCCTGCAGATGAGGTTAGAAAAAAACTAATCACGCTATGGAATGTGTATTCATTCTACGCTACTTATGCTGCGGTAGATGGATTCAACCCTTCTTTGAATTCACTTGAAAAAGATAAACTTAATATTTTAGATAGATGGATAGTTGCAAAGACTCATCTGCTATTAAAAAAAGGCACGGAGTCGATGGAACATTACAGGGTCGATATGTTCATGAGATCTTTTGAAGTATTTTTAGAAGAACTTTCTAACTGGTATGTTCGTAGAAATCGAAGAAGATTTTGGAAATCAGAAGATGACCAAGATAAAAAATCAGCTTACGCTACCCTATACCATGTACTTACTAATATAGTGAGGGCACTAGCACCCGTGCTTCCATTTGTGTCTGAGAGTATTTATCAAAACCTTGTGGTTAATTCTGAAAAAGATTCAATGGAAAGTGTTCATCTATGCGACTATCCACAACACGACTCATCTTGGATTGATATGGATTTGATAACAAACGTTGATTCATTGAAAAAATGTGTTGAATTAGGTCGTTCTGCGCGAAGCCAATCCAAGGTGAAGATTCGCCAGCCATTGAGCAAGGTGTCTTATGCAATCGAAAATGATAGAATCGCATCATTTATTGAAGATAATAAGGAAATAATTCTGGATGAATTAAATGTTAAATCTGTGGAACGAATTACAGGTGCAGACCAATTGATCTCTTACAAGATAAAACCCAATCTCAGAACCTTGGGGCAGAAATATGGTAAAGGTTTATCTGATATTAGGAAATTACTTGAAGAAGGAGACTCTGGTGAAATGGTGAAGCAACTTCAATCAGAAAATAAACTAAGTTTAGACAATGGTTCATATTTGCTTGGTCGCGAGGATTTATTCATTGATACAGAGGCAACGGAAGGTTTTGCAGCAGAAAGTGGTGATGGTATAACAGTTGGACTATCTTTAGATCTTACGGAAGGACTTATTATGGAAGGTCAAGTCCGTGATATTGTTCGTTTCGTGCAATCAATGCGAAAAAATGCAGGATTTGCTGTTGAAGATAGGATTGATATATCTTGGGATTTTGATGGGCAAATTGCCAATGCATTGGGTAAATTTGACAACTATTTTCGGAATGAAACTCTTACGAATAATATAATCGATGTAATAGAAAAAGGTGATTACAGTGAAAAGGTTGAATTAAATGGTAAACATTATTCAATTACATTAAAAAAAATATAAACTAGGACTAGGTCTATGGCTCCAAAGAAATACTCAAAAACAAAATTAGCA
>CAYZJY010000079.1:0-3697 GCA_964478995.1 uncultured bacterium | reverse complement strand
CTTGAAAGAATAAAGGATGGGACCTTTGGCATTTGTGGAATCTGCGAGGATTTGATTCCTGAAGAAAGGATGATGGAAGTACCCAACGCTACAAAGTGTGTGCAGTGTAAGGAAAATGAGAAATTAAACATTTGATGTAATATGTCTCTCTACGGACTTATTGTAGTTATTGTTGCCCTTGATCAGTGGTCTAAATTGGCAATAAAGAACTCATTTAAATTGTATCAATCAAAACCCATCATACAGGACTTCTTCCATCTTACCTATGTGACCAATGAAGGTATGGCATTCGGATTATCATTTCCTGGGGGTAAACACATCCTATTGGTCATGACGATTTTGCTAACAGGATTCATAGTGGGTTTTTTGTGGAAGGAAAGAAATGGACATCCTTTTGTAAAATATGGTCTTGCTCTGATTCTTAGTGGAGCTTTGGGAAATTTGATTGATCGATTGGTATATGGGAAGGTTGTTGATTTCATGGATGTTATGATTGGAGATTTTCACTGGTACATATTTAATATCGCAGATTCTTCGGTTACAATAGGAATGGCTTTATTTATTATTCATTCTTTGATACTTGAACGTTCAAATATTGATAACTAAGGAAGAGTTTGATTACTCTTCAAATTGCCAAAATGGAAGAGGTCGGTAGAAGGCTAGACCTCTATCTTGTTGATAATTTGAACAAATATTCTCGCTCCCATATACAAATGTTTATCAAGTCTGGTGATATCCTTGTTAATGGTAATAAGTGCAAGACGGGATATTCATTGGAATTAAATGATATTATTCAGATAGACATGTCTGATCCTGAATCCAATATAAAAGAACTTATTCCTGAGAATCTCAAATTAGATATCTTACATGAAGATGATACTATTATTGCAATAAATAAACCAGCTGGACTCGTGGTGCACCCTGGTGTGGGTGTATCAACGGGTACTCTTGTTCATGGTTTGATTCATCATTTTCAAAACTTATCTGATGTTAGTGGCATTTTTCGGCCAGGTATTGTTCATCGTCTTGACAAGGATACCTCAGGAGTAATGATTGTTGCCAAGACAAATAATGCACATGCTCATTTAGCAGATCAGTTTAGAGCAAGAACGATAAAAAAAGAATATGTAGGACTGACTTGGGGCATATGGAAGGATGATGAGGGTAAGATAGATCAACCACTGGGAAGAGATAAAAAAAATCCCACTAGATATGCAATTGATAGAAATGGAAAGAGATCATTTACTAATTATAAAGTAAAAAAAAGGTTACGCCATAGTTCCTATGTATCATTTTATCCTTTGACTGGTAGAACTCATCAGATCCGCATTCATTCAGCATACTGCGGTCATCCAATCTTTGGTGATAAGAAATATGGTGGAGGTTCTTCAAAAGCAAAAGGGTTTCTGCCTGAGTTCAATTCTATATACATTAAAGAAATGGATCGTTTCAATAGACATGCACTGCATGCAAAAAGCATAGAATGCAAGCATCCAGTTAGTAAAGAACGAATTATTTTTGAAGCACCCTTGCCCAAAGAATTTATAAATTTGCTTGAATCAATTGATCCTTTTGATGAAGAGTGATTACAAAAAATTAATGCAAGATTTTATGTCATATCTTGACCAAGAGAGGAATTTCTCTAGGCATACCATAACTGCCTACAGGCATGATTTGGATCATTTTTTTCAATTTCTCATTAAATATGATCCAGCATTGGTCAAAGATCTAAAAAAAATAGATCGCCAGACCATACGTCATTTTCTAGGTAGCGAATTTGAGAGAAAAGACATAAGACCTGGAAGGCAAAACAAAAACATAACTTCAAAAACCATAGCTAGAGGACTAGCGAGCATAAAATCTTTTTTTAAGTATTTGGTACAAATCGATCAAATAATGGATAATCCAGCACACTATGTTCAAACTCCAAAAACAGAAAAGAAAATTCCAAATTTTATTCAGGAAAATAAGATTGAGGAATTAATGAATATGCCAAACAAAAAATCATTGATAGGAAAAAGAGATCGTGCCATTTTAGAATTATTTTATGCTACGGGTATTCGTTTGAGTGAACTTGTAGGATTGAATATTGGATCAGTAAATAGCAATGAAAACTTACTAAAGGTCATTGGTAAAGGTAATAAAGAGCGCATAGTGCCTTTTGGAGACAAGTCAAAAAATGCCATGCAAAATTACTTGAAAGATAGAGGGCATAGTTGGAATGCTGATCCAATTACCCCTCTTTTTACAGGTACACGAGAAAAAAGAATATCTGTTAGAACGGTCCAAGACCGTTTATGTAAATATCTCCAACAAATACTAGGAGGTAAAAAAGGTGCCAGTCCACATACGTTAAGGCATACCTTTGGGACTCACCTACTTGATAATGATGCTGATATTCGTTCCATTCAAGAACTCTTAGGTCACAGTAGTATCTCTTCCACGCAGATATATACAAAGGTCAATCCAGAAAAAATTAAGAAGATATATAAGAATGCACATCCACATGCTTCATAAAAAAGGAAAAAATGAAGGTAAATGGTAATGAACTTGGACTAGATCAACTTGGACTTATTAATCTAGAGAATGTTCACAGAAATCTATCTGTCCCGGAATTAGTTGATGATATTATAGTCAATGGAGAAGGCCTCATTGGAATGAGAGGGGCTGCAATGGTCGATACCGGGATATATACTGGACGTTCACCGAAGGATAAGTATATTGTAGATGAGCCATCTTCAAATGGTAATATTTGGTGGGGTCCTGTAAACCAAAGGATATCTGAAAACATATTTGATGAATTGTATGAAAAGATTAAAGTTTTTTATAATTCAAATGACCATAGTAAAACATATGTTTTTGATGGATTTGCTGGTGCTGATCCCAAATATTCATTGAATGTTCGAATAATCGCAAAAAAGGCATGGCAAGCACATTTTGTGCATAACATGTTCATTCGGCCTCAGAATGGAGACCTTAAAAGGTTTCAACCAGGTTTTACCATCATAAATGCATCTGATGTGAAAAATGACAATTTTCAAAAACTCGGGATGAATTCAGAAACATTTATTATTTTTCATATGTCAAAAAGGATTGCCATCATTGGAGGTACGGAATATGGTGGTGAGATGAAAAAGGGCATATTTTCAGTTCTACATTATCTTTTACCACAAAAAGGAGTTCTGTCAATGCACTGTTCTGCAAATGTCAGAGAAGACAAGGGTGATCCTGCCATATTCTTTGGTCTCTCTGGTACAGGCAAGACAACCTTGAGTACAGATCCAGTACGTCCCTTGATCGGGGATGATGAGCACGGTTGGTCAGATGATGGGATATTCAATTTTGAAGGTGGTTGCTATGCCAAAGTGATCAATTTAAATCCTGAAGAAGAACCAGATATCTATAATGCCATAAGAGAGGGCGCCCTTTTGGAAAATGTTGTGTATGATGAAGATAGCATGGAAATTGATTTCAATGATGGTTCAAAGACAGAGAACACACGTGTCTCATATCCATTGGACCATATTGATAATTCCATATCAGGTAAAGGAATGCCTAGTGTTGCAGGTCATCCAAAAAAGGTCATATTCCTAACGTGTGATGCTTATGGTGTCCTTCCACCTGTTGCTAAGTTGACCGCAGACCAAGCGATGTATCATTTTATTAGTGGATATACTGCAAAAGTTGCTGGTACAGA
>CAYZJY010000078.1:0-8542 GCA_964478995.1 uncultured bacterium | reverse complement strand
TGAGGGCCTAAAGGAATTTCTTTACCCTGGTAAGTATGATTTCATGTATTACGGTGTTGATCAGATCACTGAGGTCGATACAGAGACACTAGAGATCGATCCGGATGGGAGTGATGGTGCTGCCATCCCTTTTTTACTATCAAGGGACTACACCCGTGGATTTAATTTCCTTTCATTGCGTTCAAATTTCATCCTAAAGTGGGAATTTAGACCAGGGTCATCATTGTTTTTGGTCTGGCAACAACAGAGAGACCATTATGAGGTCACGGATGTTGAACTCAAGTTAGATGCTGGAATGGATAAGTTATTGGGTGCTGAGTCAATCAACACCTTCATGGTCAAAATGGCCTATTGGTTCAGTTCATGACCTCTACAACATGATCGAGTCTCAATTCCTCTAAAAGATCATCATAGCCCAAACATCTTCCTTTTAATGTAATTGAATCCCCAATATCTACCTTTATTTGACCTAATGAATCAGGTGCGCATATCAAGCGATGATCCATGATGAGAAGCAAACTGTCAAATCCTGTGATCTTACCCTTGAACTGAACGATCTGATTGATCAGTTCTGTTCCCTCATTCATTTGGAATCTCCATATTAACTCATGGGAGTCCGTGATGAGTAGGGGTTCTTTTTTTGAGTAATCTGGTTGGAGAGAAGTAGTATAATATGCAAAAGCCACTAATGCTACCAAAGGCAGGATAGAACGAAATATTTTCCAATTCATTTCAGCGCGGGTCATGTCAATCAAATTTTACGGTAACATAATACCTTGGTTCAATGACACCTCGTTCTCGTTCCTCCATGATCTCATGGCCAGTATAACCATAATAACTTTTGATTAGATCGATGTAGCGTTCGAGTGTCTTTTGCTTTTTTTTATTTGTTATTTTTGAATGATTTCCCCTCTGTTCAATAAAGATCAATGTGAATTTGTCTTTATCAGTTTTATCTTTTCTCATCTTACTTAGGAAAATTCTATCCTGACTTATGTTCACATCATTCCCGAAATAATCAATTGGTGCAGCACAACTGATGATGATCAGGAACATTGGTATTGATCTTAGCATGGATGAGTATTCATGATTTGAATTGTATACAACTTGTATTCATGACAATTCCATGCATGATCAACTATTCAAATAAAAAATAATTATATGGTTTGAAGGGAGTGATTGAAAATATCTTCCAAGAGTTGTCTATTTTTCTAAATAGGTACATCGCTGTACCTGTGAAATAGTTATCATCCTCATCATTGATGCTAGAGTACATTGCATTGACAATTGCAATTTTATCATTTAGGATCTTCACATTCATTTTTTTCCAATCTTTATGCGAATGATCTTTGGGAAGACCTTTCCTTATTTTTTTAAATATTTTTTTTAATTCACGCTCATTTTCAGCAATTCTTGTCTTATTTTCTCCATTGAAGGTGAATGGAAAGCAAAAGTAGGTACCAAGGTCATTATATTTTTGGTCATTAAGGTCATAGTTATGATCGACCATCACATTCAAAACCTTATTCTTTTCTATCTCATTTGATAGAATAATGGAATTGATAAAAAGTAGAAAAAGGAACAAACAGATTTTTTTCATTTTTTGACCGTGAAATAATTAAACCATTAAGAATGGCATTAACAAAACGCCTGAATTTATGCTATTGTCAATTTAACATTATCAACTCTTTTCATATTGGACGTGGATCAAAAAAAAGGATTGACTACAGGTTTTACTATTGTTGCATTGATCATTAGATTTTGCAATGCCCCGTATCCTATTATCCACCTTTCTCATCTTTGCTTTTACTAGTTGTCTGCATAATTATGAGCCTGTGATCAATTCAATTACCGCTGAACCGAATCCTGCGCAATCTGGAAGTATGGTGAACTTGACTTGCACGGCAACCGATGATGATGAATCAAGCATGATGAAACATGAAAGTTTGGAATATGCTTGGTCTTGCGCATTTGGCGACATCATTTCAGAGAATAGCGATAACAATGCAACTTGGATTGCACCAGAACAGCCAGGACAATATTCCATATCATGTATTGTTACAGATCAATTTAATGGCATGGATATATTTACAATTGAGGTCACGGTAGAATGAATCTAATTAAATACATCTACCTGGTTTCCTTTGTTTTCTTGATCATGTCGGGCTGTGAGATGAAAAATGGTCCTGTTGAGGTTCTATCTCTTTCAGCGAGTGATTCGATCGCACGATCAGGAGACATAGTTGTCTTGGCTTGCGATGCACAGGATAGTGATGGAGATAAATTGACCTATGAATGGCGCTCTTCCAGCGGTGATATTTCAACAGACAGAGATACTGCACGTTGGACTGCTCCCAATAAAAGTGGTTACTACCATGTAACGTGCAAGGTTATAGATGGCATAGGTGCATCAGATGCAGCGACTGTTGCAATTCGCGTTGTAGGTGGAATTATTAGAGGGTTAGTAACGAATGCAGTAGATGGTTCCATCTTGGAGGGTGCTACAGTATCTCTTGGAGGGTCTTCAGTAATGACAGATGAAAATGGAGAGTATAATTTTTATCTTGCCATACAAGGCGGCATATACCAAGTATCCTCAATGATTGATTCATTTTGTCCCTATGAAGGTTCTTTCATCATACCTGATGATTACTCTTCTAGTTTATATACATATAATTTTTCGTTAAGTCCTATCCCGGAGCCTGGGGAAATTAGAATGATCCTGAATTGGGGGCCTTCTCCTAGCGACCTTGATTCTCATCTGAAAACCCCTGAAATTGAAGGGCAAACACATCACATTAGTTATAGCAATCGAGGAAGTGCTGATTCTGCACCTTTTGTCACATTAGATGTTGATGATACAAATGGTTATGGTCCTGAGACAATTACGATCAAACAGTCTTTCAGTGGTACCTATGTTTACTACATATACCAATACTCATCAGGCGGAAGTCTCAAAGGATCTGGTGGCTCCATACAGATATTCAATAGTCCAACTTGCGATGGTGAAACAATTCAAGTCCCCAATGATGGAAATGGCCGATATTGGTATGTTTGTGACATTGATGGAGCAAGTGGCGACATAACGATCATCAATCAGATACAAAATTCAGAACCATCTTACTGATTGTATCCATTATCCTTAATGGAAATAAATGATACTAACGTGGTACTGTTAGTTTTAAGGCAATCTCATAATATGCATCGACGTGATATAGACCGTCATTAGTTGTGAAATCAATGACTAATGTATGCGACCCTGGTTCTAGTGTTTGTTGATTAGCTGGGTTAACCAAAACCGAGTCCGATGTACAACCAAGACCACCACCTGGAGCTTGTCCATCGCCGATTACTTCACCATTCAGTATGAATTTGATTAGATCATATCCAGCCGATTGGGCCTCACCAACACCAGAAAAATCTATTTCCAAATTAACAGGCGAGTCACCAGTGATCTGTATGTTAGCAGTTGCAGTTCCTTGTTGTTCATTTGGGTTACCTCCATCAACGCAATTTTCACTATTCTCTACTTTGAATTGCAGGGACTGAGTTATCTCTCTATCAGGCGTTTCCTGCATGGTCACATTCCACCCATAATCGGCATTTTCTACACTCCCATCCCAATAATTAGTTACGCCTGTATTATTATCATTTGATGAATTTGGACCATCCAATAATCCATTATCAGTCAATGTCCATTCTAAACCGTTTATTGGAACTGGGGTAGGTAGATAAACCCTTATGGGTATGGTACGTGCATCTGATGAGCCTAATCCATCAGATACCTTACAAGTTAAAAGATAAAAGCCCTTTTCATATGGTGGTATCCATTCTGTAGAGTCAGATCGAGTTGAAAAAGCCCCGCTTGAGGTTTCCCAACTGAATGAAAGTTTGTCATCATCACCATCCTCAGCCTGGCAATAAAGCATGATTTCATTTCCTGATATACCAACAGAGTCACTGGCTGAAAATGATATGATCTCAACTGCATTGTTTTCCATTTCACAACCCATGGTCATAATCATTACAATAATAGTATAATTAATGTATTTCATATGGCTCATTCGACAATAATCTCTATTGTGGCAATATCAAGTCCATCACTTTCATCTGAGACACTACATGAGATAGAGTACTTACCGGGCTCTTGCGGAGCAGTCCACGTGGCATTGTTATCTGATTCTTCACTGATAATTTCTCCAACTGCGGCATACCAATCATAACTAAGGCTTTCACTTTTCAATATGCTTGAATCATCATCATCACTTGCACTACAAGTAAGTGTGACAAGCCCACCTGGATTCACTGGATTAGGGGTAGCTGATATGGATGCAATAACGGGTTCATAGTTATGAATGCAACTTGGAAAGGTAAGTGTGATGCATAAAACGGATATTACAAAAAAAAGATTCTTCAAGATTATTTCCCAGTGATCTTCTCAATTTTAGTTATTGTGAATACGGTCTCATTACCACGGATATCAAGTGTGAATTCATCTCCAACTTCTTTCCCAATTATGGCTTGACCAAAAGGCGAATGAAGAGTTACAACCAATGGGTAAAGATCCAATTCAAATTCAATAGGACCCAAGAGGTAATAGTCCTCAGCCTCATCTTTACCTTCTTCTAGGATTGAAACCTTATTGCCAAATCCTACGCTATCGGTTTCAATCTCACCTTCTTCAATAATTTGGAATGGTGAATGAGATTGTAGAAACTGTGTCTTGCGAACAATCAAACTCTGTTCTTCTCTGGCAGCATGATATTCAGCATTTTCCTTAAGGTCACCTTGGTCTGCAGCCTCTTTTATGCGTAGTGCTGTTTCATCTTTTTGTTTATCGAGATCTTTCATCTTTTTTTCTAATGCGCGGTGTGAATCCCGTAAAATCAAAGTTCCCATATTAATATTCCCATTATATTGATTGGATAAAATAATTTTTTTCGTATTTGAATCTAACCATCATCCCACAAACAAAAAACCCCACGAATGTGAAGGTAAATCGTTAAAGTATTTTTTTATGACCTAAAACTAATTTAGTTATTAATTATTTTTACCTTGACTGCAAGGTGATCTGAATATCCACCTAAGAGTTTATTTCCTGCCCAAAACCGAAAAGGATAATGTCTATAATTCCCTTCTTGCTGTCGATATTTAGGCAAATCAAGGATAAAAACAGATTTACTTACTATTGAAAGGCTCTTGGTATCCTGAAGTTGATCATTTACAATTATTTGATCATAAAAGTAATCTTTTCCTCTGTAAACGTATGTCCCGATCTTTGGTTGCCCTACCATAGGCTCCATTAGACTTGTTAACCCAATTTTTTCTAAAAGTTTAATATTTTGTTCATCAGGGTTCTCATTGAAATCTCCTAATAAAATAATTTCAGCAAATTGATCAGCCTTCTTAAGCAATTCTATTTCTTTAATAATTAATTCTGCCGTAAAGGTTCTTTTAGGTATTGCTTTTTCTCTGCCTCCATAATTTGAAGGCCAATGATTAACAAATATGTGCAATAATCTATTCTGATACTCACCTGCCACATAAAGTATATCTCTTGTGTTGCTGCCATTTTTTAATCTGTTTACGATAGCCTTAGTAGAAATAATTGAAAAACGATTTTTATCATATAAAAGAGCGTTATCAATACCACGATTGTCAGGTGAATCATAATGTATAATACTGTAATCACATTCTTGGTAAGCATTATTCAAGTCATTCAAAACCTTCAAATTTTCAACTTCACAAAGGCCCAAGATATCAACACTCAAATCAAATAAAACCTCAGAGCAATGCTTTATTTTTAAATCATAAATTTCTTGATTAACATTCTTCTTTCCACCAATTGCAAATTCATCATCATTTTTATTAGGGTCATTTTCTAAATCAAATAAATTTTCTACATTCCAAAAACCAATACTCAAGGGTTCTTCACCATACAAAAAGGTTAAAAGACCCAGAATGATTATTTGATTATATCTAATATGTTTTTGCACTGATAAATCTACCCATCAATCCACAAACAAAAAATCTCATCGCTGTGACACTTGATAAAAACTCGTTGTACCAACTAAAGGTATTATCCCTTTTCCATCAGTTGATTGATTTAACGAGGTATAGTCTCCTATGTATCTGAGGATACCTCCCCGAAAAGAGCTCCCAAAAGGAAATAAAGTCCAAAACAAATACCCTGCATTTTGTGAACAGATTTTCTTCGCAGCCTATTTTCTTTTTCATAGTAAGCATCTTTATAAATTTGTTGTTCTTCACTATTTTTTAGTTGCAGATATTTAGGATTAGATTTGTCAAAATCAGTGTAGTATGGTGGTTTGCTATTTAACATTAAAAAAGATAATGGAACACCAATGGGTATAGCTAGGCATGAACCGACACCCACATATTTAAAAAGTTGATCATCGTGTTGTTTTTCTGCTTCATACTCAGCACTTAAGATTATTTCTTCATAGTTTTTATACTTTACCTTTTCTAAGGATACGCCCGTAAGTTCGAGTGCTACATCTTTCAGCCCTTTTTGAAGTAACTCACTTAGACCATCCTCTGCATCAAAATCAGATGCTATAAGTAATTCGCCGCTTTCAACATCAACTAATTTTGTAGAAATAGTATATAAGTCTCCTATTTTTCCAACACTACCTAGGATAATTTGATTAGCGCCAAGAATTTTACCTACATCTATGAGAACCTCTTCAACATTACCACTTACTTGTAATTTTTGCTCTTTTAGTACCTTATCAATTTCTAGACCATTATTTTCAAAATCAAAAACAGCAATAGTAATATTTTGGCTCCAAATTAGGTTGATAAATATTAGTGATATAATTTTTTTCATATCTAAATCTACCCATCATCCCCCAAACAAAAAACCCCACGAATGTGGGGCTGATTCAATAGTGTATATAATTTTTTTTCAACAATTTAGTGATTCATTCTTTGACTATTAAAAGTATCTTGTTCGGGCGCACTCTGATAAGGGTAAGGATCATGTATTTTATATTTTGTAATCATTTCTCCACCATCTTCATTGGGTCTATAATAAATGATTTTTTTAACATCTTCTATCTTAGAATGCCTAGTACAATTTTTAGTAATTGAATCTTTGCTTTCTAAAAAAAATATTTCTTTATAATCTTCATCATTATAATGGTGCAATATTAGCTTTGTATCTATTACATGTCCACCATTTATGAAAAGAGCAATATTGAATAAAGTCTCTAATATCATATCAAACCCTACGATTTTCTAAATTTACACATTATCCACCAAACAAAAATCCCCACGAATGTAGGACTCAAGATATAGTATATGATAGTTTAGATAATAAGGACAACAAATTAGAAAGTTACTTTTTTAAAGACTCGTTATTTTTGTAAACTAAAATATGAAATATTCATACTCAAAAGATATAGAATCAGACTTTGAAGATACTGAGCATAAAATTCGCGATGCATTAATGAATGTTGGTTTTGGTGTTCTAACTGAGATTAACATGAAAAATGCCTTTAAAGAAAAACTCAATTTAGAATTTAAAAATTATAAAATTTTAGGTGCTTGTAATCCTACATTAGCTCATAAAGCATTAGAAAGTGAAAGTTTAATTGGGATATTAATGCCATGTAATATTTTATTAATCGATAATGAAAATCAGTCTACTAAAATAGTTTTTCCTTATGCTAAAAGTCTTTTAGAAGTAACAGAAAATGATGCTATTTCCGACCTTGCAAATAAAGTTGATGAATTATTAAGGTCAGCCTTTGATGCTATAAAATAATATTCTCCCAGAAACAAAAACCTCCAAGGGTATTTGTTTGTGAGATGATGGGTAGATTTTTGTAATGAAAAGATATATATCATTCAAATAATTATGAAAACTGAATTAATACTTAAAATAATTGGGATTTTACATATTTTTGTTGGGATTCTATTATTCGTTTTGATTTTGATGCCAAACGATATTGCTTCTAACATATTTGGTGCACCTTCTAATGCAATTATGATATGGTTTAAAACCCCAATGACTATTGTGGCTTCAATGAATTTAGGATTGGGCATTTTATTGATTATTTCCAGTTCAATGAATGATTACAAATCAAAAAAATATGTATTGATTGGCGAAATTGCAATGATGGTTTGTATTCTTTTTGGCGCCTTATTTAATCAATTTTCTACTTTTACTGCGACTGGACCACCGGAACCATTCTGGGCTATGGTGATATTAAATTTACTTTTTTCCATTTATGGATATTACAAAGGAGCATAAGGTCACAGGTTCGAATCTTATCGGGGGTACTAAAAATAGTACCACATGATTCTGAATAAGAGTCTGTGTAAGTCTCATAACCCAATGATTGATTTTTTGTAAAACAGCAAAGTATTTTTATGGATCATTTCCAATTGTGTTTATGATATTCTATCGAAGAAAATTTAAAATCATTATCTTTTCAAGCTATTTTATGGTTGCTGCTTTAGTTGCCCAAGATTTGGAAGATTTATCTTTTGGAGATGACAATTCTCTGGATGTAGC
>CAYZJY010000077.1:0-8615 GCA_964478995.1 uncultured bacterium | reverse complement strand
TAACTAATCCTCTTTTTACTAGATCATCCAGGCAATCATTAAATACTTTTTTACTCTCCGCTGGTTCAAATCCATCTAATGCATCATCTAATTTTTTTGAACATTTAAGTTTTACATCAAGCATCTCTCCAGTTTCCTCATCCTGAAGTTTGTAATTCTTTGTTTGACTAATAACTGTCTCCCCTTTACCAAACTTCCCACTTGATAACTTTTTTTCAAGTGATAGCATATCATATATGTAAAAATCGTATTTTTCTCCATTTGTAATAGTTTTTCTTTTAGTCAGTTTTATGTCATCATATATCTCATCGTCATACATGCTTTTATCTTCCTCATTTATTGCTTCTAATAATAGATCGAATCGATAAAAATAAACCAACAATTAAACAAAAAAAATAGAAATTTGCATTTATATGGGAAAAATGTTGGTTTTTGAATCTATCAAATCATTTATTTTAATTCTATCATAATTTGAAAATAATATTTAAACATATTTTAACCCATCGTTTTTACAATCAATAATATAGCAATCACTAGCAAGATCAATCCAATTAAACGATCAATAACGACTCCATTCATTCTGATCTTCTCTATCAAGGAAGTCCCTGCTAATATCAAAGCTACAAATACATACCAAGTTGCATCAATGATACCTGCCATAATTGCGATGATCAAACGATCAGTAATGCTCGTACCAGTTTTGATAAATTGACTAAATATTGCTACAAAGAAGATCAGGATCTTTGGATTGAAGAATGCGATCATGAACCCTTCTATAAATCCCCTACCACCACTACCTTCATAGTCTTCAGATGATTTTGAAGGTTTATGAATGATCATCTTATAAGCAAGCCAAATAAGAACTAATGCACCGGTAAATTGTATGGTTTGAAAATAGTTTTCATTACTAAGAATGATAGAGGATAGACCCATTACAGCAATAAAAGCATAAATACTTAAGCCAATACCATGACCTATTCCGGTCATGACCCCTTGTAGGCGTCCGCCAGATATCGTGTTTCTAAGTACTACTACTAAACTAGGACCTGGTGATATTGCTCCCATAGCACAAACAAAGGACAAAACCATGAGTGATTTGATGTCCATTTAACTCAGTAACTTCATTTTGATCTATTTGCAAATAATCTGCCAGTTTGAATATTCCAAAGTTTTAAATAATAACTATTTGGATCAGCAATGAGTTCATCATGCTTTCCCTCCTCAATTATCTTACCCTGATCTAATACAAAAATATTCTTGCAATTCCTTATTGTAGATAATCTATGTGCAATGATTATTGATGTCCTTTCCTTTATGATCTCAAATATCGCTCTCTGTATCAATTGTTCTGTTTTATTATCGACTGAAGAAGTAGCCTCATCAAATATGATGATCTCTGGTTTTCTCATTAGTGTCCTAGCAATGGATATTCTTTGTCTTTGACCTCCAGATAGGACCTGTCCACGTTCTCCCACAATGGTCTCTAATCCCTGCGGTAATTTTTCAATAAACTCTTTACACTGACTTTGTTCAATTGTTTGCTCTATGTCCTCTGCTCTAGCATTCTTGACACCATAGGTGATGTTATCAATTATACTTGCATTAAAAAGAAACGATTCTTGGCTAACAATTCCAATTTTCTGCCTTAAAAACTTGATATCCAGATCAGATATTGAGTGGCCACCAATAAAAATATTGCCTCCACTTGGTTCATATAATCTGAGTAGCAATTTCGCAATAGTTGTTTTTCCAGAACCTGTATCTCCAACTAATCCAATTGATGAACCATAGGGTATGTCCATGTTTAATTTTTCGAATAATGGTAAGGTTGGGTCATATCCAAATGACATGTCTTTAAACCGTATATTAAAATCCATGGACTTTGGGCTAATGGAGTTATGTTTATTTGTTATTTTTATTTTAGACTCTAACATTGTAAATATTCTATTACATGAGGCCATGGATCGTTCAAAATCATCTATTAAAACTGATAATGACGTAAATGGCCAGAGGAATCGCTGAGTTAAAAATACAAGAACACTGTAAGAGCCCACTTCCAAGGTTCCATTTAAGGCCATGTAACTGCCTATCAACATCGTACCAAGAAACCCTGCCAACACACCCATTCTTATTAGCGGGTTAAAAGCACTACTTATGGCAATGGCATTTATGTTCTCTTGCTGATATTCTTTGCTTCTTTCACCCAGATTAACCTTTTCTATCTCAAAGGTCATAAAACTTTTTATAACCTTAATGCCCATGAGATTATTTACTATGATCGAATTAAGAAGACCTACCTTCTCCCTTATGCTTTTGTATTTTGGTGATAATTTTTTCTGAAAAAACAAACTGACCAAAAAGATTATTGGTACGGGTATGATCGCTATCGTCGCTATCAATGGAGAAATATAAAAAAAGATGAATCCAATGATTATTGTTGATACACTTATTTGAATTATCTGATTAACTCCATTATTCAGGAACCTCTCCAACTGATTAATATCATCATTTAAGATTGCAGTAATGTTTCCTATTGATTGTTTTTCATGCCAATCAAGATCCAAACGTTGTGCGTGGTCATATGTCCTCACCCTAAGATCGTGCTCGACATTTTGGGCAAGACCTCTCCATTCGATCATGTACAAGTATTCAAATAATGATTCCAAGGCCCATATGAGAAAAGTGATTCCTCCAATAAAGGCGACTTGCGAATCAATGGATTGAAAGCCTAGAGATGCTACAAAACTATCATTTTTCTTTACTACCAGGTCTACTGCTATTCCTATGAGTACCTCAGGCGCAATATCAAATATCTTATTAATTGCAGAGTAAAGAGAAGCAATGATGACTCTCCCTTTCCAAACCTTTATATAATCTAATAGATACTTCATTGGTCTTTAACTTTATTATCTTAAACAATCATGCTACCATGATTTCTTAACCTATGCCATAAACAAAAACCCCACCAATGTGGGGCTTTTATCTAAATCTTTTATCAACTTTATTTTTGCACAACCAAGACTGGGCAAGAAACTAAATTAGTGATTCCTTCATCAATTGAATCCATCAAACTTGATTTGAATTTGCTCATTTTTCTATGGCCAACAATTAATAGATCACAGTCTAAAGTATGTTTCTCAATGGACTTAGCAATGCTATCACCCTCCTCAATAATGATATCAATACCATCAGATGAATTATCATCACCTAGATAATCAGATAATTGTTTTTGTATTGTTTCACGGTTGATCGCTTTTGGACTATCCATCATCATGCTCATTCCACCAGCGTTTACATCATTTACATGGATCGCTACCAAATGAGAGTTAAGATTTTTTGATAGTTGAAGTGCATGCTCCATTACTTCTTTTTCTGTTCCATCACCAACTAATGCAACCATGATCTTTTTATATTTTTTTGACATAATTATTATCCAACTATATTGTTTTTTTGGAATCCATGATTATTAAATATTTTCTTCTTCTTAAATCTACCCATCATCCCACAAACAAAAAACCCCACTGATGTGGGATCTTTTAATCAAAATATTTTTGCAGATTTAGAATTTAATCGATATTCATAAAAGTCATTTTTTGATAGAACAATGTTTGATGTGTCAAGTTCAATACCTTTTTCTAATGATAAGTGACGTTTCCAGTTCTTTGCTTGTTTTTCAGATAATTCTAGTTTGATGAACTTACCCTCTGCAATAATTTTTTTTCCTTTTGCCGACAGCGGGAATACAATTTTACCATCTGTAACTTTAATCCGGATATTTGCATTTGAATGATCATCTTTAACCTGTATCCAACAGCCTCGCATTGGGCAGACTTCAGTGATAATGCCAGTTGCCAAAAGATCTTTTCCTAAATTTTCATCAGCAGATAACAATAATTCATCGATACCATGGATGGTTCCGTCAGATAAAATTCCTCCATAAAAACCAATTGGATCGATCTTATTTAATAGGTCTTTTTCAGATTCTTTCCTAGAACATCCAGTCTGGATAATTAATAGAATGAATAAAAGATATATATATCTCATTAATAACACCAAGCAATGTGAGTGGTCTATAACAATTTCATGAAATCTGTTAATATATTTCTTACAGATTCTAATTTGAATTCATTGTTTTTATTTATCATTATTGTTCTTGGATAGACAATAGTACCCATGTGCTCTAATTGCACCCTAAATGTAGATAAGAACCTAGAGCCTGCACCTCCACTGTGTGTCGCAATCAATGCTTTCTTATTTGAGAATGCACTACTCCAATGGTCTGTAGTAACAGACAGCCAAGTAATTGCATTAGTTAAAATTGGAGGAGATCCACCATTATATTCCGGTGCACAGAATATTAGACCATCGGCAATGATAAACTTTTCACATAGAGACTTGAAGGATGCATCATCCATGTTTTGAACCTTTGGAGTATATAAGGGCATGGGAAAATCTTCTAGGGTGATTATTTCATTGTCTAGATCTAACAAATCACCAATTTTATTCGCAAGAATAAGATTGCTTCCAGTTGTCGCTGAAATAATTAACACTCTACTCATATGTGAATTTACCTATCATTCCAAAAAGAGAACACACCACAGGCTTGAAATATCATATTTAAAATACCGTGCTATGTTTTTTTAATTCTTAAAAACCAAAAAATGAATGGTAAACAGATAAAATACATCAATATACCGTACACACCAGATGGTATGCTTAAAACTGATAATCCAGTTTCTGGATTTATAATTAGATTTCCAATTGTGATCCCTACTGTAGCATTTTGAATACCAGATTCAATGGACACAGTTACCGCTTGCTGGTTACTCATTTTAAACCATTGTGAACTTTTAAAACCAATGATAATCATGATAATCATTAGAAAGAAAATTGCAGGACCTAACTTTATTATATTATTAATAAAAGTATTCCATTCACTTGCTAATGCTCCTAGGATAATGATGATAAATAAAATGGTCGAGATCTTTGTTGCAATAATTTCAAATGAATCTGCAAAATTCTTATTTTTGGAGCGAACCAACAAACCAATACCCACAGGCAATGCTGTGATCAAAAACATGGTAAGTCCTAATGATAAAAGATCTAGCGGTGGGGATTCTGCTCCCATGAAATGGTTCATGGAGAAACCAGTTATGATAGGAAGAGTTATGATAGTCAGAATACTAATAACTGCAGTATAGGATATTGATAACGCTGTATCACCTTTAGCGAGTTTAGTGATCATGTTCGAGGTAACACCACCTGGGCATGATGCTAGTATCATCATCCCAACAGCCATTTCTTTTGTAAGTCCCATAAGTGATACAATAATAAATGCAGTAATAGGCAATAATAACATTTGATTCATTATGCCAACAATGAATGCTTTTGGCATGCGGATCAAGTTCATGAAGTCATTCAAGGTTAATCCCAAACCAAGTGTAAACATGATAAAAATCAAGGATAGTGGTAAAAATATATCAATAATCATGGAATTAATTTTTCCTTGGAGCCGATCTTGTAAATACTTTTAGTGATGTAGACTTACCCATGGTTAAATCTACTCATCATCTATTTAACAAAAAACCCCACTAATATGGGGTTTACCGACCAGATAATCTCCATCCAAACCATCCCATTGGTAGATAGGCCACAAAAAGGTCTACCAAAATAAACCAAAGTGGTGCTGGCATCATTAACACCATGGATATTCCTCCCAAGAGAAAAAATACACCAACAAGGATTGATAAGGCCATATGGTAACTAACAGTGTATCTTGCAACAATAAATGCGCCTACAAAGGTCCCAACAGAATGGGCAAGAAAAGGAAATAAAAAATACTTTAATTCCCAGGTTGTGGCATCCATTCGATTGATTCCATCAGCAAAAGGAATTAGCAAATTACCTGTGATAATTAATAACATGTTAGCGCACATCCCAAGTATGCATCCAATAAAGAAGACTAAAATATTTTTGATAATTGGCTTCATTTTCAAATCCAACATTTTTCCCCAGAATATGGAGATATCAATTTTTTCTTCTAACCATGGCACGAATGATATTGCTTAGGCATTTAATTGCTTCCACGCTTCCATGATCTCTTTTTGGAGAGGATATTCCAAATATATTTTTTTCATTCTTTTGTCCATTGCATCTGCTTTTGTTTGAAGTTGGTCATGGACAATGTTCAGGTAGGTTACATCTCCTAATAACTTGTATAATTGATAGTTGATATAAAATTCGATATTATTAGTTTTTTTAATGAGTTTTTGGATTTGGTTTAAATCAAACCTTTTGCCAAGCTTCTTATAGGAATGATAAAGATAAGAATAGGTTTCTAATTCTAACCATTTCACCCCCAATTCATTTTGTGCCTTAAGAGAATTTTCTAGATACTCCTTTGATTTCTCATAATCACCTTTGAGGTTATTAACAATTCCAATATTACATAGACATATTGCCAATCCATATTTATCTCCAATTTCCTCCTGTATCTCTAGTGATCTTTGATAGTAATCCAGGCCTTCCTCATAATCTCCTTTATTATGGGATACAACCCCATTATTATTAAGGCTTATTGCCATTCTATATTTATCATTAAGGTCATCTGCTATTGCTATTGATTTATTTGAACATTCAAGTGCCTTATCAAAATCACCTTTATGAAAATAAATAGCTCCAATTGAATTAAAACTGTCTCCCATCCCGTGTTTATCACCCAATTCCTCTGCTTGCTTTAGGCTGGCAGTAAAAATATCCATTGCTTTATCATGGTTTCCCATTTCTCTAATGGTATTACCCATAAGAATTTTGGCAGATATAAGATTATCATCTAATTCCAAAGCTTTATTTATGAGTCCCCTAGCGATTTCAGTATCTTCCATGGTATCCCGTTTTTCATATTTGTGTTTAGCTTTAAGATAAAACTCATATGCTTGAGGATTAGTTGTATCTTCCTTTTTTTCAATTTTTGGTTTAGTGTCCAAAGCCTTAAGTAGACCATCAGAAAGGTGGGTTTTAATTTTAGGTAGGTTTTCCCATTGTTCTTGCCAACGATCAGACCATACAACCCTGGATTCTTTTGTATCATAGAGTTCAATAGACATTTGGAACATGTCACCCATTTTCCAGAGTGTCCCTTGTGCAATATAACGAATAAATAGTTTCTTAGAAATTTCAGTACTATCTAAATTCTGATAATCCAACTTTTCAATATCCTTAAGACTCGCAACTCGTATGAGCCCTGCACTAGTTACATAGGATATTAGATCTGAAGAAATACCATAGGCGTAGAATATATCTTCAGGCGCACCTTTATTATCAAAAGGGATAATCGCAATGGACGGAACTTCATCATCGGTGTGTTTCTCAACTTCTGTTTCCTTGAATTTTGATGGATCTGGTTCTTTGAGTTTTTCACCTTGAAGAGCGTAAACTTCAACCAATCTTCCAACACCTTTCAGACTCTGTAATCCAAGGGAAGTTCCCGTGAATTCTTTCTTGTTTTCCAATTCATCAAAGACACTCTTTGAGACACATATGCCTCCTACCGGAGAAATGGATTCTAATCTACTTGCAATATTGACACCTTCTCCAAATACATCTTTACCATCAAAAACAATATCACCAATATGCAGCCCAACTCTTATATTGAGATGAGCATCATTAAAAGTTTTCTCCTGAAGTTTTACAGCACATGTGGATGCATCAATAGCAGAATTGAAATAAGAAAGGGTACCGTCACCGATTTCTTTGACAAAGACACCATTGTTTTCTATTAGGAGTGGTTGAATGATGGATCGTTTTTTCTTTACAGCTTGGATTGCTGTTTCTTCATCAAAAGACATTGATTCTGTATAGCCTGCAATATCAGTAAACATAATTGCGGCTAACTTTCGGGTTTGTTTTTCCATCATGTAATGAATCTACCCATCATCCCGATAACAAAAAACCCCACGTAAATATCGTTAATCTTTTTTAATGATTTTGATCCATCCAAAATAATGATTGATGCTACCAAGAATAAGAACCAATAAAATAGGCAATAAAAATTCACCTATGATTAAACTAGGTGCCATAAAACCCAATATCCAGATTAAAACATAAAAGAATATAATTGGTAAAAAAGCCTCATGCTTCCTAATGGACTTTTCCTCGTTAAAATCAGTCCCTTTCTCTTCTGCTTTTGTTTTGGCTGCTTTAACAAGGAATAGAATAATTTTTCTATATCTATTTTTCATCTCTACTTCTAAAAATTATACTATATGGAACATACCCCACGAACATTAGGCTAATCTTTCCAGTATTTTTTACAATCATCTGTCCTAAACAAATATTTTTTGGAAATTAATTCTCTTCTTAATAAAGGAATATCATTAAAAACATGATGCCTCTTAATTATTTTATTAACCTCTTTTTCTGAATATTCTATGCCAGAGGTAAATTTTTCAGATAAATATCTAATAATATATTCTTTATCTGACCTTTTCTTGGGCCATCTGGTGATTTCTTCAAACTCATTTACTAACTGACTCATATCAGAATCTACCAATAACCATACAAACAAAATACCCCACGAACTTGGAGTTTATTTTATTAAGCATATTCTAGTAACT
>CAYZJY010000076.1:0-8699 GCA_964478995.1 uncultured bacterium | reverse complement strand
CCTGGGGTGACTACGATAATGATGGAGACCCTGATCTGATCATTGGAGGTCAGACAGCAAACCCAAATTCGTCCGTCACGCGATTGTACCAGAATGACCCCATAGGACGCTTGACAGAAGTGACCACAGCTGACGCGATAAGCGGCTTGAAGGCGGGAGCATTCCATTTTTCTGACCTTGATTCAGATGGAGACCTTGACCTGGTCATGTCCGGTTGGAATAAGATCGAAGGAAGTCTGGTTACCTACATTCTTGAAAATGAACCTCTGGGTACATTCTCCCTGGCACCTGCTCAGATCGATTTTGCAGTGGCATACGGTACAATTGATGCCATTGACTTTAATCTAGATGGTCTACAAGACCTCGTTATATCCGGTGCAGATAATGTGAGCACCTACTCTGGAAAGGTCCATTCTCTTTCTGGAAGGGTCTATGCCAATAATGGAGATGGTACATTTGATGAGATCAAACAATTAGATGGTGCAAGAGCTACAAAATTCGTGGATGTAGACAATGATGGAATACCAGACCTCGTTGCCAATGGAACAACTGAGATCGGAAACGCAGATAGCACATTCTCCCATGTCTACATCAATGATAATTCAGGTACGAATGATGACCCGGAACCTCCAACAGCCTTGACCGCATTTGCCGTGAGTACAAGAGCGATCTTTTCTTGGGGAACGGGTTCTGATGACATTGATGACCCTGCGAGTCTATCCTATAACATACGCATTGGAACTACATCAGGCGGAAACCAACTCATGTCATCTTCTGTCCCATTCAATGATTCCAATGTAGGACAAAGACTCATTCGTGAATTCAATGAGATACCTCATGGTACCTATTACTGGGCGGTCCAAACCGTGGATGGCTCTGGAAACACATCAGAATGGTCACAGCAAGATACATTGTTCATTGCACGTCTGGTTGCATCCACTCAATCATTGCCTGGGGTATATTACTCATCGGCTGGTTGGGCAGACTATACCGAGGATGGCATTCCAGACCTGGCACTGACCGGTGTCACATTCTCAGGGTCAAGCATCACCAATCTATTTGAGAACTCTGGCGGTCTACTGTCACAGGATCTAACTCAAGACATCCAAGCGGTGTTCGGAGGACATCTTTCATGGGTCGATTACACCAATGATGGTCACCTTGACCTGACCATGACAGGTTTCCAGATCAGCAACTTCTTCGGAGGCTTCAAGACCAGTTTCTATAAATGGCAAAATGGTCTATATGTACCTGACCTAGGGTCTGAGATCGATCTGGATGCCAACTACGATGGGATCGGGGATAACTGGGTGAATGGTGGCGTGAACGGTCACCACTGGGGTGACTATGATAACGATGGAGACCTAGACTATGTACAAGGTGGCTTTGATAATTATTATGTTCGGCATCTAGATGTCTTTTACAATGATAATGGCATCCTACGTCTTGACACAAATCAGACCCATCTCGTGCCGATCAATCCTGCGATCGTGCAATGGACCGACCTCAATCGTGACGGACGACTAGACCTTGTGACCATTGGAGCGGACGAGACGCAATCACTTCGAATGAGAGTCTATCTGAATAATTCCAATTACATACTGACCCCATCAATGACCTGGGAGTCAGAGATATTTGGAGTCACTGCTGGTGCCATTGCCTTTGGGGACTACAACAGTGATGGCTATGATGATTTTGCATTGTCAGGATTAAAGGGTGATGGAGAACTAATAACATATGTGGTAAAAAATGTGTTGGGAAGTGGATTTACTGTTGATGGGACTCCACTTCAAGGCGTTTATTATGGGAAACCCAGTTGGGGTGACTATGATGCAGATGGTGACCTGGACCTATTGGTAGCAGGACAATCTAGCACCGAAGGTGCATTGGGTTCAGCACCCGCGACCATGGTATACTACCAAGATGAGAATGGTTTCTCATTGGACCCAACCCTTTCCATTGATAGTGTTGGAATTAGTTTCTCTCAGTGGGGTGACTATGACGCCGATGGTGATCTGGATCTATTCCTATCTGGTTTCAAGGCAAATCAGGATGTGGTCGCTCAGGTCTATGATAATCTGGAATCATTGGAGAACCCCAATAAGGCACCCAATGCTCCATATCTTCTTGATGACACAAACATCATTAATGATAGAGTAAATCTCACATGGAGTGCACCGGTGGATCCTGATAATGCTTTAGGAGGCTCAACCCCCGAACCTGGATTGCGATATCAGTTACAAGTAGGATCTGAGGATGAGAATAATGACCATGCTGTAAGTACGGGTCACTATGGTATTGGTGAGATCGGGGCGATCAATAGAACCCAGAAAAATTTAAGAAACCTCCCCGAAGGAAATTATAGTTGGCGTGTTCGCGCTTTCGACCATGGTCATGCTACCTCCAATTGGTCAAACACTGAATATTTCTACATTGATGTGACCGCCCCTGCCGTCGATACCATCAGAGCCAACTATGTATCATCGGACCAGGTGATCCTTGTGGTAAAATTCAAGGAGGATTTCCAACTTGATCTAAATACAGAACCAACGATCCTTGTGACCCACCCCTATTATCCAGACATAGGTGATGAAGGAACGGATGATGACTCTCTGGTCGTTGAGAAACAAAGTTTCAACGGCGATGAGTGGACGGGGGTATTGATCCTTCCAGATGATTATAGTGGGAGGGCAATACAAATACATGTGCGAGGTGCCCAGGATGACCGAGAGAATAAGATGGAGCCTACGTCCATATTCAAGACACCTGAGAGCATCATTTCACAATATGGTGGAACTGCGATCAGTGAGGACGGACATGTGAGCATTCTTCTACCTCAGAACGCAGTGTCAGGAGACATCTCAGTATCTATCACTAGCCAAAATGTACCTCCAGATTCAAGTTCATACATCTACGAGGTCGATCGTGGGATAACATATTTGATCTCTGATCTATATGATATCAAGCCATTTGAACAGTCTCTTGATAAACCAGGCATACTCAGGATAGGCTTTCCAGATAGTACCTGCTTGATCACAGAATCACTTAATCAATATTTCAACTTGAATTGTGAAAATGAGATCGCATGCGCTGATCTGAATGGGGAATGGATCGCAATGCCTGATTCTGGAATGACCCCATTCATAGGCATGGTGGACACCTCCATCACTGGCGTATTGCCTGTTCTAAAGATGGGCGGTTCGCAAATATCTGTGAGCGGAAACTCATACATGCAGGTCCAGATCGATACATTTGGTACATATGGTGCATTCGTCAGCATGGACACCACACTCATGGCTGACTCGATGGACACGGAGACAATTGTTTGTCAGCCACGAATATTCTCACCTGGTGGCTCAGGCTCAGTATTTGAATTCACAGAGACAAATATAATATACTCACTGGAACGATCTGAGGAGGTTACAGCAAGGATCTTTAACCTATCTGGTCGGCTAAAAAGGATCATAAGACCTGATTTTTCATCCCAACCGGGTCATCAGGTGCTGAACTGGGATGGAAAGGATTCAAATGGTGATGTTGTCCCAAGTGGACTGTACATCGTGACCCTAGAAAAGGAAGATGGTATCTTGAGAACTACGGTAGGGGTCTTGAACCGATGAGGTATGTAACTCCCTTTCTTTTCATCGTCTCACTTGCCACTGCTCAATATGATCAGTTGTTCATAGGGACCCGCCCCTTGAGCATGGGTGGGGCCTTCATCGCTGTTGCAGATGATGCCAATGCGATCACATGGAATCCTGCTGGACTTCCGGGGCTTCGTAGGACCGAATTCACATCTACATACGCCAATCTATATGACATGGGGATCACTCAATCTTATGTAGGCTTTGTAAAACCTTTCTCAGATAAGGTGGCTCTTGGGTTTGACTGGTCTAACATTGGATATGATGATAACGAACTATCTTATGGAGAGAACAAACTGAATTTTGCAGTTGGTTTTCAACCCAATAAACTCTTTTCTTTTGGTCTTACACTCAAATACCTCATGAGAGACATGCTCTTGGATGAAGCATCATATGGAAAGAGTTCTGGTCTCGGCTATGATGCTGGCTTATTGATACAACCTTTAAAAAACCTAAAACTAGGATTAGGGCTATATGATCTTGGTGGAACATCCGTGTCCTATAAGGATAAGACCACAGAGACGATACTGGGACAGGCATTCAAGTTGGGGATCAGTTACATGCCCATCAATGGCCTAACGATCGCGGGAGACATCGGTGATCGTTTTCACCTTGGTGCTGAATACATCTTTGCAAGCCGTGTCAGTTTCCGGGCAGGAGTTCAGCAGGACATGAGTGGTGAAGAAAAGTTGATGGTACCATCAGCAGGCATCTCGATCAAATTTAAAACGATCGTCATGGAGTATGGATACGAGAGTCACCCGTATCTTAATCCAACCCATCGGATCACCTTTGCACTTCAACTAAGTCCCGCAGTTGTAAGCATTACAAAGACAGCGGTAGCTCATAATCCCATATTCCGTTCTTTGCATAGATACTATGAGTCAGAACCATTTGTCAAAGTTGGATTAAAGAACATCTCTGATGAGGATCTACCTGTTGATGTGTCACTGTTCGTCCCTACCATGATGGATAATCCACACTCTGAATCTGTCACCCTTCCTCCAAAATCAGATGAGGAATATGACATTGGTGTCTCATTCAGCAGCGATGTACTGACATCAAAAAAGGCAACCTTCGATAACTTGGTCCAGCCAGAAGTAAAGGTCACCTATAAACAAGGGGGTGAGGAAAAATTGGCTCAGAAGAAGATGGAATCCTCTTATGTGCTTGGAAAAGGGAAACTCACCTGGAGCAATCCTGACATGATCGCCTGTTATGTAACTCCAGCCGATGCTGTGGTGGATAAATTCTCGAGAAACTTCATTCAATATTATACTCCTGTGCTGAACGACTATTTTGGTAGAAGCAATCTGGGTCGTGGCATAATCCTCTATGATGCTTTGGGAACACACGGACTTGTCTATAACATCGACCTAGAGACTCCCTTTCTAGATATTGCTGATGACAAATCTGCCTTCGATACAGTGAAATACCCGGGTGACATGCTAAGAGACAAGATAGGTGATTGTGATGATCTGACCGCATTATATGGTTCACTATTGGCAAACCTTGGCATAGAAACGATGTTCTTGGATGTCTTCAAACCAGGTGCAGGACACATATTCCTGATGTTTGATAGTGGCATAAAGCCTGACGATGTCAGCAAATATTTCTTGGATGAAAATGAGGTCGTTGTACTGAACGATAAGGTCTGGATACCGATCGAGGCAACGCTAGTTGGGAAACCGTTCTTCTCTGCATGGAAGCAGGGAGCATTAAAATATAACGAGATGAAGGCAGAAAATTATGTCAACGAGATATCTGTGAAAGAGGCCTCTGCTAAATACCTCGCTGGATCACACATCACCCCCGACATGCCCATGCCAACGATCGATGGGATCAATGACCTATTAAAGGAAGACATCAAGCAATATGGAATGTGGCTTGAACAGATCGTATATAATTCTGTGGGTAGTAAACTGATCGCTGCAGAGGATTATTATGATGCAGGCGTTAAGTACATGGAATTCAAAAGATATAAAGAGGCGATTGAAATGTTAGAGACCGCCATCAACATGAAGCCTGTATTCCCTGATGCGATCAATACTCTGGGTGTCTGCTATACCAAGACAGAAGAATATGCCAAGGCCATTGAGTTTTATGAAGAGGCGATCCAACAGGCTGGTGAGCATGCTGGTTTCATGTTGAACATCGCCATCTCACAATTCATGCTTGGGAACAAGGGACTGGCAAAACAAAAATATGATGAGGTTGTCATGATCGACCCCATGTTCGCGGGAAAATTGGACAAAGTATTCGGTGCCGCAAAGGCGAGCATTGCAGGCCCTGTGGATGGACCTACCCTCAAAATATCTGACGATCTAGAGGCTGAACTTGCTGAAGGTTCAACAAAAGGCCTCGTTGAATTGAAGGAAGCACCCAAGGATGTGGAGCCAGAAGACATAAAGAAGGTCGATTTCAGAAAACAAAGGGCCAGAAGTGACAATACGGTTGGAATTACCTTTGCACGGCTAGGTAACTACTCCATGGCGATCGATTATTTCAAGAAGGCCATTAACAATGATTCAAAGGAAATGGACTACAAGGTCAACCTTGCCGTTGCCCTATATAGAATGTATAAATACGATGAGGCAATGGAATACTACGAGGAAGTTAAAAAGGCAAAGCCAGAACTCGTTACTCAATTGGATTTTATTGAGAGCATGGGTGAAAGCACACCAAAATTTGATAAGTTTGATTAATTTTGCTTAAATTAACACTATTATGAACAAAAGATTATTAATGCTGCCCCTATTGATTGGATTTGTTTGGTCACAAGATGACGATGATCTTGATTTAGACATGGATGCCATGTGGGACAATACAGTTTGGAATGATATAGAAGAAGTGACAACAAAAGAATATGAAGTAGAGGGTGTGACCGCTGTTGCTGGTGTCCGCGGTGCAGAGGCTGAGGATGAGGCCCTACATCACCTTTATTATAGACAGTCAATGAAAGGACCTAGTAAGGTTGAATTGAACAAGGCACTCGGCAAACTGCTTAATACCCTGACAGCCTTGAAAGAAAAGAATCCTGACCATGAGAAGATTCCTGAGGTCACGCACTATGTTATCCAGATATACAAGAAACTAGAGGATAACTCAAAGGCAAAGGAATATGAGAAGGCATTGATGACCACTTCTCCAGAATCAAAATGGGCAAAATTTTATAAATGATGTAGATCTACATCTAATAAAAAAGCCCCTGCAGGGGCTTTTTTATTTATAAACCTTTTTGTTTCCCTCAGGGTCTTGCAAGATCCAGCCACCTCCTGGAACCTCATTTCTTACAATGCCCTCACCTCTAAGTGACCCATCTGGAAACCAAAATTTTGCTATTCCTCTTGGTACTCCATTGACATAGTTCATTTTCATTTCCTTCTTGCCATTATCGTACCACTGGATCCAGGGACCATTCTCCTTTCCATCCTTATATTTGATCTTTAGGGCCTTCTTACCATTGGCATGCCACTCTCGATACCAACCATCAGGGTCTCCATTGATGAATTTTGCCTTTAGAGCTTTTTTCCCATTCTCATACCATTCGACATATTTTCCATCTTCCTTACCGTCAATATAAAAACCCCATATCGATCTCTTCCCATTCTCATACCATTCTCTGTACTTGCCAATGTATTTGTCTTGATCGAATGTTGCTATCAATTCCCTATGCCTAGATGCTCCATCATCATACCATTGTTCAAATTCTCCGTGTTTCTTGCCTTCATCAAAATGACCGATCATGATGGGGTCACCTATTTGGTTAAGTGTCTGCCAAAGGCCATGCTTTATTCCATCTTTGAACTCACCTGCCATGAGACCTATGTCCAGTTGTTTTACAACGGGACCAGTATAGGGGTTCTCATCATAGTAGTATACACCTGCAAGAGAGTCCAAATACCCCCATTCCACGGCTCTCGTACTATCGTCTTGTCCATTGATGAATGTAAGAGACAAGGTAACAAGAAAGATTGATCTAATGTGGTTCAACGTAATGTTCAATTATTTTATTGGATAACCGCGGAAGTTAAAAAAAATAGATTAGTTTACTAAAAAATAAAAAAAGGGGGCGCAAAGCCCCCTTTTTTATTTTTAATCTATTTCAATAGGATCATTTTCTTTAGATCTCTAGCATCCTTGGTCTGCATGACATATATATACACACCTGCTGCAACATGGGAGCCTGTTTTATTTGTGCCATCCCATTGAACATAGTGATACCCTGCAGGCAGATTTCCCCTGACAAGGGAGCGTATCTCGCGCCCCATCATGTCATAGATCATGATGGAGACATTCCCCTCTTCCGGTAGATCATACCTGAGCGTTGTTGTCGGGTTGAACGGATTTGGATAGTTCTGGTGTAGAGCATATTCCTCTGGAAGACCAAGTACATCCTCTAGATCAAGTAGCGAGACATTGACCATCTCCGATGGCATTCCCTCGTTCTCATGGACATCGACAGCGGTCACAATGTAGTAGTAATCTCCGATCTCTGTCACATCATCAAGGAACACTGGCTCTTCCACCTCACCAATGAATGAACTTGCATCCATGTTAAGATCAGGGCTATTCCCTCTGTATATGTTATAGTGAGATAGGTCATTTTCATCAGACATCTCCCAACTGAGATTTACAATGCCATTTGAAACAAAGGCATCTAGACCTCCAACCATGCCTGGAGATAGATTATCAATGGAGTAACCAGATGATGGATCACTCTCAAAATTGCCCTCATCCATGTTTGCAATGACCCTATAAGTTGTCAGAGCATCATCATCACTGGTCGAATCTGAAAGGGTGGTAGCCTCAACAACATAGGTATCACTACCATAGGCCCCAACTGAGTTGAGCCCGACCCATTGTTCACCATCCAAGCGTTCGATCGTGTACATCTCTGTACGACCAAGACCGTCCGTATCAAATATGGACCTTTCAAAAGTGATGTAAACCCTGCCACCCTGATCATCAGGGACATCCTGAATATCAAGGATGCTTGCCGATGCCTGAACATTTCCAGTACATCCAAATCCAAACGCACCCATTGGCTCTCCC
>CAYZJY010000075.1:0-8753 GCA_964478995.1 uncultured bacterium | reverse complement strand
TTCTTTTACCGGTCATCGCATCTAGTATGTGAATATCAAAATATCCATTCTGATCAGATAGGACTGCTACCATACTGCCATCTGGAGATAGGGCTGGACTTACATTATAAAAATTATTTTGTTTCTTATGGTCAGTTAATTTTTCTGACATATCCTCCAAGGGGTCACGGTCTTTTACATCTGCCCAGTACTCTTTCTTCAAATACTTATGCCATTTTTTAGTCAGATCCTTATAGTTCATGCCAAGGGCACTTTCATAACCTTTTTCAGCATTCTGCATTCTTTTCATCGATCTGAATACGTCACCAATCTTCTCACGTCCATATTTCCCTGCAATGAATCGCCATAGGGACTGGCCCCCTTTATACGCCATAAAATAATTCAATTCTTGTACAGATGGCATTCGTTCATGGACCGCAATGTCTCTTATGACCATGTCTGCTTTTGTATCCCAATTTGAACTCAAATATTCTGCCAAGCCTTCATTAGACCATATAGGCACTCTTATCTTCGTCCGACTGGAAACAACATTCTGCATCCTACCACCATAGACCATGTCATTTATGAGCGCATGCACTAATTCATGGTGAATGACATGACGAAACTGCTCATAGTTTCCTTCAAAAGGGAAAACCACTCTATTTTTAAATAACTCCGTCACACCTCCTATGCCCTCACGCATGTAACTGCCTACGACATTGGTCTGTTGAAATTCATTATGGGAGTTGTAAACCATAATTGAGACCCTTCGCTTAAGATCCCACCTAAGATGAATAGAGATCTGCTCGTAAGATTCCTCAGCTACCTCTGCAGCAAATTCTGCAAGATCTTGTTGGTCGCCATAATAGTATATGTCAAAATGAGGCGTTTGGATAAAATTCCAATCAAATTCTCTGTACTGAACCTTATTCTGACCAAAAGACTGTGCATTTAGACAGGATAACGATAATATTATGATATAGATCAGTTTCATTTTCTATTTAAAATACGTCCCTACTTTTCTGTAGTTCCCCAATTCTAGGTCATTTTTATAAAAAAAGTCAACTATTCACGTTCAAGGCCTCTTAAGGCCAATTTTTCTTCATACCTAAAAAATGAGTCCTTAAAATATCTCTAGTATCTTTGAGGCAACAATAGAGCCAAGAATCTCATGTCCTTTTTCATCTAAATGTAAACCATCAATGTTTGAATATTTCACTACTGGACGAAGGTCAATATAATAACAGCCCTTCTCCTTTGCTATCTCCGAATAGTAATCATGAAACTCAAATGACTTTTGCATCCCTCCTTGAAAGATCAGTTCATTATTTTGATCTATGTAGCCTTCATGAGCAAGAGGTGGTGGGCTTAATAAGAGGACTTTGGGTGGGCTTTGCATATCCGCACCAAATGATGTTCCATTAATTAGATCAAGAATTTCACATATACCTTCAGAAATTTCTGATACCTTTCTATTAAAAATAGTTTTCAGATCATTTATTCCTAATTGGACTATAATAATATCTAAGGGAGAATGAGAATACAAACATGGCATGATATAAGAAACTCCACTTCTTCCAGGGATATCAGGGTATTCCACATTGGTCGTTCTTCCGTTTAATCCTTCTTCTATCACATGATATCCTTCACCTAATATCTCCTTCATGATACCTGGCCAACGCTTTGATAAAGAATAACGCTCCATGTAAAAGGTCTCAGGGTCAAATGCCCCTGGTACAAACCCCCAAGTATTGGAGTCGCCAAAGCAAAGTATGTTCTTAACGTCCATGGTAATAATTTAATAAACTTGAATATTTATAGAGATAATTTGAAAAATGGTTTTTACAAAAAAAAATTTATTATATGTGTCATACACAGGTAAGTTTTGCCCTTCATGAATACCCCCGTCTATTTTATTTCAGATATTCACTTAAAATTGTCCTTGGATGATGATGAGAAAAAAAGGAGAAATAAACTCTATCGTTTATTTGATAAAATATTAGAGACAGGAGGCACATGTTTTTTTGTAGGTGACCTTTTTGACTTCTATTTTGAATATCCTGACATGATCCCAAAATCATATTCCGACTTTTATGATAAGGCAAGGATATTGAGAGAGAACGGGATATCACTTTATTTTCTAGCTGGAAACCATGATTATTGGGTAGGCGACCACATAAAAAATGATATCATGGACGAGGTATACTTGGATGACAATGAAATTGAGGTGAATGGAAAGAAATTTTACCTTACACATGGCGATGGGTTATTAAGTTGGGATCATGGATATCGATTATTAAAAAAAGTGATCAGATCAAAAACTTTTATTTGGCTATTTCGCTGGTTGCATCCTACAATTGGGTATAGGATTGCTCGAATTATCTCAAGAAGTGGTAACCACTATACTCACGAAGCAAGTTTTAATAAAGATGTTCGTATTGAGTTACAAAAAGTTGCAAAAATGCATTTTGATAATGGCTTTGATTACATGATATCTGGACATTATCATTTGGGAGAGATATTTTCAGTCAATAAAGGAAAGTTGGCAGTTCTAGGGGACTGGTTTCATAGGCCATCTTATGCAGTATTTGATGGTAATGACCTTGAATTAAGGCTCTGGGAGAATGATGCATAGGCACATAACCATTATATTATTTTCAATTCTAATGCTCCAAGGTTGTTCAACCATCAAAGGATTATTTGGTAAAAAATCAATAGGAGACCCAAATGACCCTGACTTTTTAAACAGAGTTCAAGAATTAAAAAGTGCATACCGCGGTGGGAATATCCGTGCGCTGGATGAATTAATAGAGGTATACCAAGATCCCGACCTTCATGTCAAATTACGTGTAGCAGCAGGTAAAACCCTAGCGCAGACAGAACATCCTAGGGCATTACACGCCATCTCTGAGATGGTTGCAACCACTACCGCAGTAGACTACACCCTTCTAAATGAATCAATCAGCATGCTAGGTATGTTCAGCGAGAACCCAAAGGCTGCAGATGCACTTGTTCGCTCCATGCGTACAATGGAGAAAAGGACAAATGAAGTTCATGTTGCCCTAGTAAAAAGCCTTAATAGAGTTAGGACGAAGGACCAGATACTTGCCCTACTGGATCTTTATGAGGTTGCCAAAAGTAATATGTCAAGAACAGAGCGTCTCTTGACCGAGACACTGGGTGCCATTGGAAGTGACCAAGTTGTTCCAGTATTGACCTCTGTTGCTAGGGATCCAAAGATAAACATTGGTATTCGAAATAAGGCCGTTGAGATTCTAGGCAAAAAGAATCCAAATGATGTCGCGATAGCCTTTGCAGAATTATTGGGTGACCCTAACACGAATCTCGAAGTGAGAGAATTTGCCTTGAACACGATGAAAGGGGTTAAAGAAGAAAATCTCGTGCTTGCCCTTTTAAATACCTACAACATGGGCAAGACCCAATATTATAGTCTCCTGAATACCATGCTTGCTGCGCTTGGTGAGTTTGATGATCCAGAAGTGAAAAAGGCTGTCATTGAGATTGCCCATAGTGATGATTATCCCACTGACATAAGGAAAAAGGCAATTGATAACCTAGCGGCCTTCAACGATCCCTCTGTTGTAGATGGTCTCTTACCCATGTTAGAGAATAAAAAAAATTATATCTACTATGATAATATCATCAACATGGTCTATGCATTAGGCGAAGAGAAAAAGAATGCTGAGGCTGTTAGACGAATGGCGTTTAAGGCACATTTTTCAAGGAGAGAGCATGACTAGACTACTCCCCTACATGTTCCTAATAGGTTGTTTGTTCGCTGTTGGTAAAGAAGGAAAAGCCAAAACAAAATTCATTGTGACTGGTATTGTGATCGGTAAAGATGGTGAAGGGCTTAAAAAGGTTAAACTAACGATATATGATGAAAATGGTAAAAAAATAGATTCCGGAAAGACAAATGGCGATGGAGAATTCAAATTCAAAAAGATAAAGGCAGGAACCTATAAATTAGTTGGCAACCATAAGAAAGAAGGAGAAGTTGAACGTGATTTTTCCATCACAAGAAAAGATATTGACCTTAAAATTGAATTTGCTCCTGAACAAGACACTGTACCACTAAAAGCAGTAGATCAGGTTCAGATAGATGCAAACCTATCCCTACTACCTCAACAAAGAGAACAGACAAATAATCAAAAATTAAAATTTGATGATCTCTTTTTTGAATATGAATCAAACCTAAAGGCACTGGAAACGGAAATTGATTCTCTAAAGAGTGTTGTGAATAGTTATGAGAAAGGTCAAACAATGCCTAATGTTAGCCGTGAACTTTTAGAACTCATCAAAATTCCAGATCAGCAGCATCGTGTGGAATTACAAAATGGTACTGTCGTATCTGGCGAGCTTTTGCAAGAATCAGATTCTACTTTGACCCTAAAAACACAGATTGGGACTTTAGTACTTAAAAAAGAGATGGTCGTTCGAATGGATGAAATGGAAAAACCTGGTCCAAAGGTTGTTTTTTTAGGTGACCCATTCATTGATTACTACCCCGACATGCAGATCTTCTCTGGAAGAGTAAAGAATGTTGGTCAGGTACGAGCTGATTTTGTTAGAGTGATCGGTAATCTATTTGACCAAGCAACTCAAAATACTGGCACAGATTCGGTATTTGTGAAAGGCAGTCGCATTGTCTATGAATCAAATGTTGTTGCTGATACTGCCTTAGAACCTGGTCAAACCGCTTCGTATACATTAGCAGTATCAATAAGGAAAGGCCAAAAAACTCAATATCATACAATGGACATTCACTGGGATCAAACAAAATAAAATGAAAAAATCTATATTAAACCTCATGCTTATGTCATTTGTCCTTGGACATGGTGGCAATAATGGTCGGGAAATAGAATTTCCTGACCTACCTGGATTCAAAACATTGGTGTGTGACCTTCACATGCATACTGTCTTTTCAGATGGTAGTGTCTGGCCAAACATACGGGTCATGGAGGCAAATAAAGATGGGCTTGATGTCATCGCCACAACCGAGCATTTGGAATATCTATCATGGGTCAATGACATACCGCATCCAGATAGAAATCGTTCGTACGAACTTGCTAAAGGTTTCGCAGGGAATTCTGGTCTTTTGGTTATTAATGGTTCTGAAATAACCCGGGACATGCCTCCTGGTCATGCAAACGCCATTTTTATTAAGGACGCAAATAAATTGATCCATGAAGATCCCATTGAATCATATCTGGCGGCTCGTAAACAAGATGCATTTATTTTTTGGAATCACCCTTATTGGGCAAGTCAATCTCCTGATGCCAGCGTCCCGCTCGACCAACTTCACATAGAGATGATCAACAATGGACTCATAGAAGGCATAGAGATCGTAAATGATACAACTTATTCTAATGAGGCTTTCCAACTTGCATTGGACTATGACCTGACCATTCTTGGAACGTCTGACATACACGACATAGTTGATTGGCAATATAGAATACCTTCAGGAGGTCATCGACCCGTGACCCTTGTCTTTGCCAGAGAAAAAAATGAAGATGCTTTGAAAAAAGCATTAAAAAATGGTCAGACCGTGGTTTGGTTCAATAAAAAACTTATTGGCAAGCCTGACTATTTACTCCCATTAATGAATAGTAGTTTAAAAGTTCAATCTGCTAATTACATAAACAATACCACTATTGTCCATCTGGTCATATCAAATAATTCTGATGCTCCATACACACTTAGAAATCAGAGTGACTATGATTTTTATAATGCAACCAATCTGATAACAGTACCCCCACATGGTAGTACGATCATTGATGTTAGAACCATAACAAAAAAAAGGAAGTTTGAGTTAGAATTTGAAGTGCTAAATGCATTGATCAAGCCTGACACACACCCAATATTCAGGCTGGTTGTAAGACCAAAACAATAGGTAAGACACACTCTCAATCAAAATTTTTGAAAAATTCAATCTTTTAATGGATGCATCCATGTTAAGGCATAATTCAACTCAGTCCATTTTTTTATACTTGCTATTGATCTGTCCCCTTTTGTCTAATAATAACTATCCCATCATTTTGGTACATGGCTTTCTTGGATGGGGAAAAGAAGAGGTTGGAGAACTTAACTATTGGGGTGGAGAAAATAACATTGAGCAATTCCTTATCAGTAAAGGCTATACTGTCTACTCTGTCTCTTTAGGCCCTGTATCATCAACCTATGATTGTGCTATTGAAACATTTTACCAGATCAAGGGTGGTCAGGTAGACTATGGCCATGATCATTCAAAAAAATATAATTTAACAAGAAGACCAAAGGGGAAAATTTTTGAAGGGCTTTACCCACAATGGGATGAAAATAATCCTGTTCATCTTTTAGGCTATAGTTTTGGTGGACTTACAAATCGAATGCTACTTCACCTATTAAAATCAACTTTTACCGCTGAAGATACAAATGAGATGGATGAAAGTGAACTCCTTGGGAAATCACATAAAAACTGGATACGTTCAATCACCACAATGTCCACACCGCACAATGGTTCTACACTATCTGATATCGTCATTGGTGCTGTGCCATTCACAGATAATCTCTTACCGATTGCCAACATGATAAGTTCTAAGTACTATGATTTTGACCTCGACCATTGGAACCTATCAAAAAATGAAGACGAATCAATTCGCCAATACATCATTAGACTGACAGGCCACCCCGCCTGGAATACAAAAAATAGCATCGCATGGGATTCTAGCATCAAAGGGGCGCGGGAACTCAATGACATGCTTACCATGGACCCAGAGGTCTACTACTTCTCATCTAGCACAGTAGCAAGTGTTTTGGACACCACAACAGGCCGACACAAGCCCGCAGAATATATTAGCATGATGAGTTACCCCTGGTCATGGCTCATAGGAAGAACTAAAGTAGAGATGGGCAATGGGGAAAAAACAAATGAAGATTGGTTTGAAAATGATGGAACCGTGAATACTATCTCAATGGCAAGGCCATTTACTGGTAAAAATGGTCCTGAACCAATGAAGGCACTATCAAATTCTAAGATCGAACCTGGAATTTGGCTTCACATAGGGAAGTTCAATTTTGACCATAAAGCATTTGTTGGCCATTTTCTGGATGACCCTAAAAAAATAAATGAAATGATGTACATTTTTGAAAGACATGCCAATAGGCTCTACTCGCTGCCATAATTAACTCCTATTATACTATTTTTCATCATATCTTTAAGTAATGAGTGATAATAATAATTTTGAATTAGGTCAATTAAAGACCATCCCGAACATGTTAAGTGTGAGTAGGCTTATATTGATTCCTGCAATGGCAATCCCATGCTTTTTTTTAAATGATGAGTCTCAGGCACGTTTTATTTTCCTTGTGATGTTCATTCTTATTGGAGTGACTGATAAACTCGATGGAACACTAGCAAGATATTTAAACCAGACTAGTCATTTGGGAGCAAAGTTAGATACCATGGCAGACATGGTCTTCTACCCTCTCATTACTGTTTGGCTCTATCGTTTTGCACCTGAAGTGGTAGATGGGTGGTGGAACTTGGTCTATCTTTTGATAGGATTATTTTTTACAAAAATGGTCCTTGGAAAAATAAAATTCGGTGAGATCCCTGTATTTCATACCATTGGTGGAAAAACCTTTGCCGCCTCTCTTTTCTTTTTCATGATCATTGCCATACTTTATCCTGAAACTGCAGCCCAGATATTCCCAATTCTCTGTGTGATAGGATATGTCAATCAACTTGAGGAAATGTATATATTCATAACAAGAGAAAAGGTAGATGAAAATATCAAATCAGTGTTTGATTAAATCAATTAATAAATAACTTACTTTTTATTCCAAATTTGGAATTTTTATGGAGTCTATCATGAAAACCATTTTAAAAAGCAGTTTAGTGCTTTTTACTTTAACACAAAGCGTATTTGGACATAAGGACCACGCCTCCAAACCAACAATGCCTGCTATTGGTATTGTACAAGGTAGCATTGTTGATTCAGTTACCTCTAAGCCTATTGAATATGCATCAGTATCCTTGGTGGATCTAGAACATAATGAACTTGTAACTGGCGGTCTAAGTGACAAAAACGGAAGGGTAAACATCACAGAAATCCCTTTGGGTAAGTATGTGGCAGTCATCGAGTTCATAGGCTACCAAAAGAAGGAGGTCGGCCCCTTAAATATCTATCCAGGAGAAGGTGGAGGCATTCGACAAGACATTGGTAACGTTACACTGAGCGTATCCGCTGTAAACATGGAAGCAGTTCAGGTCGTAGGTGATGAGAGCACATTCATACAAACTATTGACAAAAAAATATTCAATGTTGGAAGAGACCTATCATCCTCTGGCGGAACTGGAGCAGATGTTTTAAGAAAGGTTCCTTCAGTGGACGTAGACATCGATGGTGTTGTCTCCATTGCAGGTGATGCAAATGTGACCATTCTTGTCGATGGGAAAAGAAGTGGTAGAACGGGAAGTGGTAGACGTGGTGAGATCGAGAACATAGCCGCTTCCATGATTGAAAAAGTTGAGGTCATCACAAATCCATCCGCTAAATATGATCCAGATGGAGTTGGAGGGATTATCAATATTGTGATGAAACGTGGCGCGCTTGACGGATTCAATGGAAACGTTTCTGCAATGCAAGGACAGTATAAACAACAAAACATAAATGGTAATATAAATTATAGAACGGATAAGTTAAATCTATTCACCAGTATGAATTACCGTACAGGGGATAGAGTTGGCGATGGGCTAAGGCAATTTGAAT
>CAYZJY010000074.1:0-8858 GCA_964478995.1 uncultured bacterium | reverse complement strand
GAGATAAAGTAATCCGTCCCTGTTTATCATATGTGGAAGGGGTGGCGTATCGTGCAGTATTTCGCACGAATGTCCGATGAATTTTTGAAAGCGAAGAAAGATTTCGAAGGCTGGTTTCGATTTCTAGCCATTGAATGAGTGGGTATACCCATATACATGCATCCATACCCTTGGTGATTACAAATGTATTCTTGTTGTCCTTGGATAATGCTTGTCTAAATTTTGCAGGTATGTTTATTCTACCCTTAGAATCCAGTGCATAAGCATATTCACCAATGAATGTATTTTTTGTCAATGTCATGTTAATTAAAGGGGGATTTACCCACAACTACCCACAATCTTACCTAGAAGAGGTAATAATGTCAATAAATATTATAGAAACAAAACTATAATTAATGAGAATTCATAAATAAAGGTAAAACTGTGGGTAAATGTGGGTGAGGAGGTTTAAGGTAAGGGTTTAAATCGTTCAATGCCTATGGAAGGCGGATTTGGATTGATTGTTAATCGAATAGGAAAATCATATTCAGATATTTTTTTGATTTCATTTGCATTTATAAATATTGATACACCTCTAGTTGTACTTAAAATTAATTCTGAACTATTGAGAAAAGACTCTAGGTCTATTTCCTGGTTTGCATTGATTATTTTACTAATAGAAGGTAATGTATCATTTAAGAAAGTATATGCAGTTTGTTCCAATGTTTTGATTTTTAAAAAAAATGGTGGCCCTATTGGTAGTAACTCTTCACTTGCTTGATCCAATATGAAATCCTTTGACAAATCATCGTTTGAAAGTGGTTCAATCACTCTTTGTAATTTGGGCCCTTCTTTTGTAATTATTGCCTTGCTGTCTTCATTGAAAATTTTTTGAAAAATTGCGATTGCAAATAATAAAACAAGAGATAAAATCCCACCAATGATATAATCTTGTCTTAATTCTTTACTAGGCGAAAAGATTCTAATATTTTGGTCTTTTTCATCCTCACCATCCATTTCATCTTCGTTAATCATATGAGATATTACTTTTGGTCGCTTAGTGCCTAGAAAAGAGTCTAATTGTTCTAAAGCTCTTGAAGAATCACCACCTATTTCCTCAGCATAAGCTCTCAAAAACAATCTAAGATAAGGGGTCTCTATTTCACTGAATTCACCTGATTCAATTGCTTTTAAATATGAAACATTGATTTTTGTTCGTTCACTGATTTCTTCTAGAGAGATTTCTCGAGATTCACGCAACTCTCTTAGTTCTTTATAAAATTGGGCCATTATATTAAAAGTCTATGACTAAAGTTAAAGATATTGATTTGCGCATAGGAAGTTTAATCATCAATATTTGGAGTTTTTCTTAAATTCTTTTTTTTACTTTGTTTTTTTTTATTACTCAATCTTTTTTCTTTTGATATTCTTGTTGGGAAGGTCATTCGCCTAGTTTTATTTTTTATGGATGATTTTTGAAATATTTTTTTTAATCTGCGAACTGTTTCTTCTTTATTTCTTAATTGAGATCGAAATCGTTGTGATTTAATAATAATAATTTTTTCATTATTTGATAATTGTTGGCTGCTTACATTTCTTTTTAAGTTTTTTATAAACCATTCCGGATAATTATGATCGCTAATATCATATTTTAGTACTATTGCTGTAGATACTTTATTTACGTGTTGACCTCCAGGCCCTGTCGAACGTATTGCTTTGAATCTTATCTTATCATCAAAGATAGAAATTTTTTCATTGATCACAATCAATTATGACTTTTTCCTTTATTGCAGATTTAAGTTTCCTATGGAATTTTGAAATTGGGAAGCCCATTACATTATAATAACAACCTGTGATTTTGTTGATGTGAATAGAAAACCTATCTTGGATACCATAACTTCCAGCCTTATCATAAGGATTATAGGTATCAATATAATTTAAAATATCATTATTAGTTAAAGTATCGAATGAAACTAATGTAGATTCATTGAAGGTTATGTCAAAATTAGAATCTAAATGGATGAAGGAAACACCAGTTAGGACTTCATGCGTCCTACCGGACAAAGATTTAAGCATTGAGATACTTTGTTCCCTATTTTGTGGTTTCCCTAGTATTATTTTGTCTAATACCACGATTGTATCCGCTCCAATAATAAGTGAGTTTGGGTGATTTTTTGCAATATCTTTTGCCTTTTCTCTTGCCCAATGTTCACAAAAAGCCTCTGGCGGTAGATTAAGAGAGAAATCCTCTACAGTATTACTCTTCATTATGGTGAATCGTATACCAATTTGAGATAAAATAGTTTTCCTCCGAGGCGAGGCTGATGCCAGTATAATGTCCATTTTTTCCTAATAATTTAATTAATCATATTTAGCACATTTTCCGATATAAGATACCGTGGAGTTTTTACCAATTACTTTTATTCTGAATATATAAACTCCATTAGCGATTTTTTTTCCAAAAGAATCACGACCATCCCAGTCAATTGCATGAAACCCAGACCCTAGATTAAATTGTTTGTAGGACCAAACTCTTCTTCCTCCCAAAGTGTAAAGATCTAAATTCAAGTCAAAATCTTGCGTTACTTCAAAAGAAAATTGGGTTTTATTCATAAATGGATTTGGAAAATTATAGGCATTGTATATCCTCAGATGACTCCCATCTGATTTAAAAAGTTTAATTTCTTTTTCAGATGGATTATTAGCATTGTCCCACGCCTTGATTCTTAAGAACATAGTCTCATCATTTGAAGTATATAATATTGTCCCAGTAGTAATGCTGTTCTGATCATAGAAAAAGTCATCTGTAGCTATAGTTGAATTAATTGAAATTAAATCATTAATCATTATTTCATGCCCAGGTTCATTTGTTAAATTTATTCCTAAGGGGTCTGAAAGTCTTATGAGTAGTTGTCCATCATCAGAAAAATGATCTCCGTATTCTAGTCTTGTTCCTTTAATATTCTCAAATGAGATTTGAGGGCCGAAATTATCATCGGTTGAATTACCTCCAGATAAATAAATTGTGTTGATTGATGAACGCATTTCATTTTGATCATTATGCATATAGACCAAAAGAGATGCAGGGTCATTGGAATAGGATATGTCTTGTGGAATCCTGAGTTCACCACCAATTGATTGACCAGAAAATGAAAATTGTCCACGGAATAGTGTTGGACCAGGAAGGATATAGGACAATGAATATGTTTCAGATTCAATCTCATATTCTCTTGTTACATACTGTGGAGCATCCTTCAGTGTAACATACCCACTTCCATTCCCAGAAATAATATTTTGTGTGCCAGTATAATTTCCGGTTTCGAGTGTCTTTAATGTATCTGGGGAAATATTTATTGTAGCCAAGGTATCAAAGGGCATAGGTAATTTCATTGCGGGGTCTCCAAAAAGATGGAAATATTGTGCTTCACTTGTTCCATCCTTTATTGATTGTAATATGATGCCAACCTTATCACTACTGACACTATTATTTACAAAGATTCTTTCAAAAATATCAAGGGTATAACGTTCATTCCCAACTACAGTGATTGGACGACTGGTAGCAATTACCATCGCAGCCGCATTCATTGGTGATCTAATTAACTCTTCTGCAAATGACTCTGTGGTTGGATCGTCAAAATGCCCAAAAGAGCATGTCCCTACTATCCAAATAGGCAGCCTACGCCCTGTATTGATTTGATTTAAGTCACCTCGATTCATATCAAGTAATTTTTCCTGAGCTAACTGGTATGGCGATCCATGGCCTATATATGAGATAATGGCTGTTCCTGAATTGAGTGAACTGAATAATGCCTCAGTAGCATCTGGTTTTATTACTCCATATGCAGAAGCATCACTCACTTCTGGAAATTCCATCATATATATTTTGCTCGTATATATTGAAGGTGGCACCACTGATGCTAACTGCTCTGAATTAAGGGTATGGGATTTCCCAGTATTGATTGAGCCATGATTTGGTTCTGGCCTTGCGGCATCATCTGCGACTAGAGTGATTTTTTGACGCCAAGGCCCATATTCTGGATTAGTTTCTGTTTGTATTACTTTATCAATAAAATCAGATACTTCATTCTCATTTTTTGCAGGATATCTACCTGTGGCTATTTCGGGTATATTACCATAAATAGATACTAATAGATCATCTGTTGCGTAGGTTCTTGATGATTGCACCTGGATTGTTGGTACAATTATGGATGATTGTCCTGTTATGTTTCTATAATCGTAACCTGCATCTCCTAGAAATAAAGCGCAGTTAGGGTGTGGTGCATTCCATTGTTCTTGTGTCCACTGAATGAAACTACGTATTGCCATTGGATCTGGATTTCCTGAACTGAATTCAAAATATATTTGTTCGAGTGTTGCATAAATTGCGGGGTTCCTAAGGACTAATAATTCTTCAGCCTCATTTTTGAATTGTTCTGGTCCTATGACTAAATAGTTTGCCTGTATGTCTGTTTGCCGAAGAATATTAAAAGATTGATTTTCTTTTAGTGTTAAACCATTTATGTAATTTATATCTGTTTCAGTAAATAGTACGAAGCGACTAGGATTATTAGATGAAGGGGAGGTATTACAATATCCTTCATTATCAATACTAAGACTTCTGATGTCTAATAGATTACTAATATCCCATAATCTTATATCTGAAGGCCTTTGTCCATAGAAGAGAAATCTTATATCTTGATTAGAAATAGGTGCTAGAAATTCATAGTTTTGTCCATAATGTAGTTCTCTACCATAGTGTAATTGGAAATAGTCCAAGTATGGATAGGAATTAGGATCCATAGACTGATTTTTTATATAAAATATATTAGCCCCATCATTTAAATCTAGGTTAGGAGCGTTTGTTGAAAACTCTCTTGCAGAGTTTCCAGTCCAATTAACTATTGACCCTAATTGGTTGCCATCAACATTTCCATATCTTATGCTTAGTTCATGATTTGACAATGAAGTCTCTGTTACGGAATGGCCTCTAAAACGAGCCAAAATAGAAATATCTGCACCTGATTTTGGTAATGGCAGGTTTAGAACAATTGGCTGGGAGCCACCAGAAGGAATTGGATTGCTAACCCATTCTGTACCTGATGCCTTTAGATTAATTAAATCAGATTCAATATGATGTGATGAAATACCATAATCAAATAGTATTCCTGATTGCGGTTGTTCTGCCTCGCTTATTCGTTTGCCTCTTACTTGATTATCATCTGGTATAAAAAGCCAACATGAATTTGATGTGAAATAAATATTTTGGTTCCATTCCATAACATTATTTTCAATATCAAATCCTGATGGCCCGCGTCCATAAAAAACAATTTTATCACCATCATCGAATGAGCCATCATCTTCACCTGTAACAATAATCGGGATTTCATAGTGATTATCAACTATGGTTTGATTAAAACTATGTGTCCTAGATCTGCCTAATTCATAACTCATTAAGATTGAAAATGACCTTGGGTCAATTAATGATACATCATCAATTAATGAAGATATTGAAGCAAATGTAATCGCTGAAATTCCATCTTCAGTTAGGAGGAATTGAAACCATTTACCATTTGGAAGGTCTATCATCTTTTTTGTATTTCGTTCTTTATGCTGAATCCAATCCTTTGCAATCTCCCAATTAATAATTCGATTTTTCAATAATTCAATTTCAGAGGGAGTTGGTGTCCTGTATAATTCTTTTTTATTTTCAAACTCTATGTTGATGACTATTGTTTGATAATATGAATTTTTATTTAATAAGGGTGAAACTGATAAGGTTGCTGTTTCTAGTCCTTGTAGTCTTTGTTTATTGAGCCATTCAAAACCTGATTTGGGTTTTTGTAAGGACTTAAATGAGATTTTCGTCTCATTATCATAGGAAACTGTGGCTATAGGGATTTTTTTATTTGGTAACCCTATCAATAATGAAATAGGAAATAAATCAGCCTCAGTTTGGGCTTTTATTTTCAATTTGATTGTAACTTGATCTGAACTATTTCTAATTACCTGCCTTGTAACAGCAGAAAACAGGAGACTGTTCAGGATTAATATAAAACCAAAGTATCTAAACATTGTTCGAAAATAAAATAAACAGACCATCAAGTGCGTTGTAAAGTATTGTTAATATCAAGTAGATTCATACTCTTGATTATAAAAAAAAGTTTCAGGTTATTCTAAATTGAAAATATTAATTATTTTGGAGTACAAAATCATATGTTTGATCTAGAAATGATTAAAAATGTATATGCACAAATGGAAGGGCGTATTGCCTCTGCTCGTGATAAAATAAATAGACCACTTACCTTATCTGAAAAAATATTATACTCACATTTACCTTCTGGTTATGCAGAAAAAAAATATACTAGAGGTGAATCCTATGTTGATTTTTTACCAGATCGTGTCGCTATGCAAGATGCTACAGCACAAATGGCATTACTCCAATTTATGATGGCAGGTAGGGATAAGGTTGCTGTTCCATCAACAGTGCACTGTGATCATTTAATACAAGCAAAGGAAAGTGCCAATACAGATTTAGCTCAGGCAATGGATATAAATGGAGAGGTTTATGATTTTCTTGAGTCAGTTTCTAACAAATATGGCATAGGATTCTGGAAACCTGGAGCTGGAATAATTCATCAGGTAGTTTTAGAAAATTATGCTTTTCCAGGTGGTATGATGATTGGTACTGATAGCCATACTGTAAATGCTGGTGGCCTTGGCATGATTGCAATTGGTGTAGGTGGGGCTGATGCTGTTGATGTAATGGCTGGAATGCCTTGGGAATTAAAATTTCCAAAGTTAATTGGGGTTAAACTCTCTGGAAATATGAGTAAGTGGACGTCTGCAAAAGATGTAATCTTAAAAGTAGCAGGTATAACGACGGTTAAGGGAGGAACTGGGGCAATAATGGAATATTTTGGTCCAGGTGCGGATGTAATGTCATGCACGGGTAAGGGGACTATCTGTAATATGGGTGCTGAGATTGGTGCAACTACTTCCATATTTGGTTATGATGATCATATGGGCAATTATTTAAGGGCAACTGGAAGAACTGCTGTTGCCGACTTAGCAGACTTAAATGCTACTTTACTACGGTCCGATGATGAGGTTATGGCTGAGCCTAAAGATTACTATGATCAAGTAATTGAAATTGATTTAGATCAACTTGAGCCTCACCTTAATGGTCCATTTACTCCAGACAGAGCAACCCCTATATCGAAAATGAAAGAAGAGTCAGCTAAGGAAGATTGGCCGACCGAAGTTCAAGTTGGATTAATTGGTTCTTGTACAAATTCCTCCTATGAAGATATCTCAAGATCAGTATCAATCGCCCAGCAGGCAGTGGATAAAGGATTGAAAACAAAAGCCAATTTTACAATTACACCAGGTTCAGAACAGGTTAGGCATACAATTGAAAGAGATGGTTTCATAAATGTTTTTGAGAAACTTGGTGCAACTATTTTTGCTAATGCGTGTGGGCCATGCATTGGCCAATGGGCCAGAGTTGGTTCAGATAAAGAGGAAAAGAACACCATAGTACATTCTTTCAACAGGAATTTTTCAAAACGTGCTGATGGTAACCCAAATACATACGCTTTTGTGGGGTCGCCTGAATTAGTGACCGCCTTAGCGATAGCTGGAGACCTAACATTCAATCCGGAAAAAGACTTTTTAATGAATGAAGATGGACAAAAAATAATTTTTGAACCACCAAAAGGGATGGATTTGCCTAAAAATGGTTTTTCTGTAGGGGATTTAGGTTACCAAGCACCTACCGATAATAGTGAGGATGTTGAGGTTAAAGTAAATCCAAATTCAGATAGGCTTCAAATATTAACTCCTTTTGATTCCTGGGATGGAAAGAATATTACTAATATGAAACTATTGATAAAGACTAAAGGCAAATGTACGACCGATCATATTTCAATGGCAGGGCCTTGGCTCAAATATCGAGGCCATTTAGATAATATATCAGATAATATGCTTACCGGTGCAACCAACTTTTTTAATGGAAAAACCAATTCTGTAAAAAATCAGTTAAATGGAGAATATGGAACTGTTCCCAGCATACAAAGACTCTATAAAACTTCTGGTATTCCAACAATAGTAGTGGGTGATGAGAATTATGGAGAGGGTTCCTCGCGCGAACATGCTGCAATGGAGCCAAGGTATCTGGGAGTTAGGGTAGTTCTAGTACGTTCTTTTGCTAGAATTCATGAAACAAACCTAAAAAAGCAAGGAATGTTAGGTTTGACATTTGTACAAAAATCGGATTATGATAAGATTCTCGAAGATGATGTTTTTGATTTTATTAATCTTGATACCTTTACTCCAAATAAACCATTGAATCTAGTGGTAAAGCATTCAGATGGTACAAAAGATGAGATTCTTTGTGGTCACACATATAATGAAACTCAAATTGATTGGTTTAGGGCTGGCTCGGCACTCAATTTGATTCGCGCTAACAATCAATAGTCAGATCTACTTCATATCCTAATGAAAGTACTTGTCACTGACCCCGTTTCTAAAACTGGAATATCAATTTTGGAACAAGCAGGGCTAGACGTTATCTATTTGCCAGAATCAACACAAATCGAAAAATATGATTCTGCTCATGATGCTAATGGTCTAATAATCCGAAGTAGTACAAAAGTAGATGCAAGGATGATTGAGTATGCTAAGCAATTACAAGTTATAGGGCGTGCAGGAGTAGGTGTAGATAATATTGATATTATTACTGCTACAAGAAAAGGTATTGTTGTGATGAATACTCCTGATGTCAATACCATATCTGCTGCAGAACATACAGTTGCTCTTATGCTTACTCTTTCAAGAAATACCCATCTTGGACATAATACTTTAATAAATGGTTCTTGGGC
>CAYZJY010000073.1:0-8940 GCA_964478995.1 uncultured bacterium | reverse complement strand
GAGGACGTAGAGATTGTATCTGATCCTAGTTTGAATATCGTATCAATTACTCCTCCTGCAGCTGAGGAAGAGGTTGTTGAAGAAGAACTTGAAGATGAAGATATGGAAGGTGATGGTGAGGGTGATGCAGAAGAGACTTCAGGTGATGATAAAGGTGAAAAACCATCGAATGAAGATTCTGAAGAAAAATCTGGAGAATCATGATTGCCTTAGTCGGCTTAGGCAACATCGGAAATGCATATGCAAACACAAAACATAATGCAGGGTTTTGGGTAATAGATGAATTCGCCCGTAGAAATAAAATGTCTTTTGAACCTGGTAAAGGTGATTATGTCTATTCCCAATTCAAGCGCAACCAAGTTTTGCTAGTAAAACCAACAACAATGATGAATAAAAGTGGCAGTGCGATAAAAGATGTCATGCTTCGATGGGACTTGTTGCCATCTGAGATGATAATTATTCTAGATGATGTTGATTTGCCATTAGGCTCTATTCGCATTCGTCCGCAAGGTGGGGATGGCTGCCATCGTGGTTTGGAAAACATCATTTACCAACTCCAAACGGACCAATTCCCGAGAATAAGATTAGGTATTGCAGACTCCGATTATAAACGGCCATCAGAGAAGTATGTTTTAAAACCATTTAATAAAGATAGTATGGAAAAAGTAGAAACTATGGTACAGCGCTGTGCTGATGCAATCCAAACCTTAATAGTAAAAGGTTTGAATCACGCAATGAATCAATTTAATTCATAAATAAAGGAGATAAATGATTTATGGATAACAACATAATGTTTGTTTTATTTGCAGGCCTTATCGCACTCGGATTTTCCTTTTGGAAGACAAGTTGGATTGAGGCCCAGGATGAAGGGACTGAAAAAATGAAGGTTATTGGTGCGAATATTTCAGAAGGTGCCATGGCATTTTTAAGAGCTGAATATCGTGTTCTTAGCATATTTGTCATTTCTGTTGCGATTCTTTTAGGAATAGCAAATAGCAACAGCAATGATTCAAGTGCTTTTATTTCACTCTCCTTTTTAATTGGCGCAATTGCCTCTGGTTTAGCTGGATTTCTTGGAATGAAGGTCGCAACTAAATCAAATAATAGAACGACCAATGCAGCACGAGATAATTTAGAAGCAGCTTTAAATGTTGCCTTTAGTGGTGGATCTGTAATGGGATTAAGTGTTGTAGGATTGGGTGTTTTGGGATTGGGTGGTTTATTTATTTTATACGTAAATATTTATGGTTCTGACTCAAATAGCATAGGGACCGTGTTGAATGTTTTGTCTGGTTTTTCGCTAGGGGCATCATCTATAGCATTATTTGCTCGTGTTGGAGGAGGTATTTATACAAAAGCAGCTGATGTGGGTGCGGATTTAGTTGGGAAGGTTGAGGCAGGGATTCCTGAAGACCACCCCTTAAACCCAGCAACAATAGCAGATAATGTTGGTGATAATGTTGGTGATGTAGCAGGCATGGGGGCAGATCTTTTTGAATCCTATGTTGGTTCAATTATAGGTTCTATGGTTTTAGGAGCTAGCATTCTTGTTGCAGGAGGATTTGAAATGAATTTTGTGTTATTACCTCTTTTCATTGCTGGTTCTGGGATCATAGTATCAATTATTGGAACATTCATGGTGGTGGTCAAAGAAGGTGGGGATCCTCAGAAGGCCCTTAATCGAGGTGAGTTTGGTAGTGCAGCAATAATGGTAGGGGTTATTTATATCCTTATTCAAGAGTTCCTCCCTGCTACTTTTAATCAAGGCGGAGAGATTTTCAGTAGCATTGGTGTTTTCTATGCTACAATTATTGGTCTTGCAGCAGGCCTTGGAATAGGCTTGATTACAGAGCACTATACTGGCACTGGTACTGGACCTGTAAAATCGATAACGGAGCAATCTATGACTGGACCTGCAACAAATATTATCGCAGGCCTAGGCGTAGGTATGCAATCTACAACTGTCCCCATATTGATTATTGCATCAAGTATTATTGGAGCATTTCACTTTGCAGGGCTTTACGGCATTGCAATGGCTGCTTTAGGCATGTTGGCCAATACAGGAATACAATTGGCTGTTGATGCATACGGTCCCATATCTGATAATGCTGGTGGAATAGCTGAAATGGCAGAATTACCAAAGGAAGTGCGAGAAAGAACAGATAAACTTGATGCAGTCGGGAATACAACAGCAGCTATAGGTAAGGGTTTTGCAATAGGTTCGGCTGCTCTTACAGCTCTAGCATTGTTTGCCGCCTTTATGGTACAAAGTGATATTCAAACAATCGACATTGCTGATCCATGGGTCATGGCTGGGCTTTTTGTTGGTGGTATGTTACCATTTTTATTTTCATCAATGGCTATGGGAGCAGTGGGGCGCGCAGCAATGGCTATGATTGAAGAGGTCCGTAGACAATTTCGTGACATACCTGAACTACGTAAGGCTCTTGAACTAATGAATTTGAAAGAAGAAAAAGATTGGGATGAAGGAGATCGAAGTTTATATGAGGAGGCTTTGACAAAAGCAGAACATGGCAGATGTGTTGAAATTTCCACTCAATCTGCAATTAAGGAAATGGTTGCCCCAGGTCTTTTGGCAGTTTCTTCACCAGTAATAGTTGGATTTGTATTTGGTCCAGAAACCCTTGGAGGTTTACTAGCTGGTGTAACAGTCTCTGGTGTTTTGATGGCTATTTTTCAATCCAATGCAGGTGGAGCGTGGGATAATGCAAAAAAAATGATAGAAGAAGGATTAACAATCGGCGAAGAAGTTTTAAGTAAGGGATCAGAAGCACATAAGGCAGCGGTTGTTGGTGATACAGTTGGGGATCCCTTTAAAGACACATCAGGACCATCACTAAACATCTTAATCAAACTAATGTCGGTTGTTTCATTGGTTATAGCACCACTATTAAAAGATTTATCGTAAATCATTAAGGAGATATTATGTCATTTTACGAAACACTTTACATTGTCGATCCTAATTTGGAGAATAAGGCCTTGGAAAAGACCATGGATAGCATTGGAAAAGAATTGGAAAAAACAAAGTCGAAAATTATCAATCATCATTTTTGGGGTAAAAAGCGCCTTGCTTATCCTGTAGATAGGCAAAAATATGGTTCTTATATCATAATGCAGTATGAAGGTGGTGACCAAAGCAAAATGGTTGACTATAACACTTGGATGAAACTTAATAATTCTGTTCTTAGGCATATGACGATATTATTGGAAGAAAAACCAGAATTATATGTTGAAAACAATAAATCTGAATCAGAAGATGAGAATAATAAAGCAACAGATGATAGTACAAGCGAAAAAGAATCGGTTGTTTCTGATTCGGATTCTAAAAATGAAGTAGAAGAGCCTAAGGATCAGGATAGTAGTTCAGATGTGGAAAAAAACTCTGAATCAAAGGAGGTAGAATAATGGCATTTCAAAATCGTAACAAATTTTGTTATTTTAAAGAAAATGGAATAAATAACATTGATTATAAGGATGTAAAACTTCTTCGCCGGTTTGTAAATGATCAAGGTAAAATTATGCCACGACGTGTAACTGGGACCAGTGCAAAAATGCATAGAAAGTTAGTTCGTGCAATAAAACGATCGAGGGCAATTGCATTAATGCCTTATGTAGATAGAGGAACAGAATAGCGAGGAAATAATTATGGATATAATACTATTAAAAGATTATGATGGCCTAGGGGAAGCTGGTGATGTAGTTAGCGTTAAACCTGGTTATGCTAGAAATAAACTTATACCTGAAGGTGTTGCTCTTAGAGCCTCAAAACGAAACCTTGCCATTGCTCAAGAAAGAAAGAGAACAGTAGAGAATAGACAGGAACGAGAAGGCGCAGCAAATGACATTTTAGTAAAGACCTTAACTAAGACCGAAATAACCATTGAAGCACAAGTTGGTGAAGAAGATAAAATGTTTGGCTCTGTTACGGCTATGGATATTCAAAAGTCATTAGAAGAAAAGGGTATAGATCTTGATCGTAATGCAATATTGCTTGATGAACCAATTAAAGCATTAGGCATTTATCACGTTCCAGTAAGTGTTGCTCCTAATCTCAATGCTGATGTAAAGGTATATGTAATCAAATCATAAGATTTGTCATTTAATACTCTCTTTATTGTTCTTATTTGTATATATAAGGGGTTTTTGTTGTACTGTAAATTGTTGATGGATAAACTTTCAGGCCATGTTTGCTGAAGTTGCCTTTCCAATATCGAATTTTCAAACATTTTCTTATTCAATCCCCAATGATTTAATCAAAAAAGTTCAGATAGGTTCAAGGGTAGTCGCGCCTTTTGGAAATAGAAATTCCCAAGGGATCGTTGTTGAGGTTTTAAAAGAAAATTCATACAAAGGTAAAATCAAACCTATCTCTAGTTTGGTAGATGATATCCAAGTTGTAACTCCTGAATTATGGAAATTAATAAGTTGGATCTCTGATTATTACATGACTCCATTAGGGCAGGTTACAAAAACAGTTTTACCTAATAATCTATCAACTCGCTATAGTCCATCAAAAAATTGGTTTGTGGAGTCGTCTTGTTCTACAGATCAAAGCACTTTGGAAAAGTTAAAAAAACGTGCACCAAAACAATATTTAATATTAAATAAAATACAGTGTTCAAAATCTTGTTTAAAAGTCTCATCTTTAAAACTTTATTCATCAAGTCCTTTGCAAATTTGTAAATCACTGGAAAAAAACAATTTTGTAAGACTTTTTAAAAAAACAACTGCCCCAAACACAGATGGGTTTGCATTTGACCCTGTTGATAAAAAAATTGATTTTAATCAAGATCAAGAAAATGTAACAAATGCAATAAAGGACTCTTTGGATAGAAAATCCTATGAACCATTCCTATTGCATGGTGTTACCGGGAGCGGAAAAACAGAAATTTATATAGATGCAGTCAGATATTGTTTAAACCAAGGTAGAACTGCTATTATTCTTTTACCCGAAATTTCTCTAACTCCACAAATTGCTGGGCGATTTAGATCTGTCTTTGGTGATGCGATTACATTATGGCATTCGAAACTAACTCAGAGCCAAAGGTCTTGGACATGGAAAGAAATTTGTAAAGGTTCTTTTCAAGTCGTGATTGGAGCACGAAGTGCAGTTTTTACCCCGTTAAAAAATTTGGGCTTGATTGTTATTGATGAAGAACAAGAAAGTTCATTTCGACAGGATTCACCAATGCCTAGATATCATGCAAGGGATGTGGCTCTAATCCGTGGTAAGCAAAGCAAGGCATCGGTTATCCTTTGTAGTGCAACTCCAAGTCTAGAAAGTTACTATAATCATCTGCATAACAAACTGAACTATCTTGCTCTACCTAAACGATATGGAGGCGCTAAGTATCCCATCGTGCATCTAGTTGACATGTTAGAAGAGACGAATGAATCAGGAAAGTTTGGACAGGTAATTTCTGGTTTACTCCAAGATAAAATAGAAGATAGGCTCAAGAAAAATGAGCAAATTTTACTTCTTCAAAATCGTCGAGGATTTTCCCCAATAATACGATGTGGAGATTGTGGTTTAATTGTAATGTGTTTTCATTGCAATGTCGCAATCAGTTATCATCTGAAGACCAATAATCTTATTTGCCATTTTTGTGGCTCAAAAAAAGAAATACACGATCAAAATTGCATTGACTGCATTAGTAAAAACTTAATTTATTCTGGAACTGGCACACAAAAAGTTGAATCACTAATTAAAGAGACATTCCCCAAAGCCCGTGTTGCAAGACTAGATATGGACACCTCATCTTCTGGAGGAAGCATAACAAATATTTTGAAAGCATTTAATAATGGTGAAATTGATATCTTGTTAGGCACCCAGATGATAGCAAAGGGTCTAGACTTTCCTAATGCAACTCTTGTTGGAATTATAAATGCAGATCAAGGGCTTTATTTACCTGACTTTAGAGCAGGTGAAAGAATTTTTCAATTAATTTATCAAGCATCTGGTCGTTCAGGAAGAAGAAGCAAGCAAGGAGAGGTAGTGATTCAGACTTATTCACCTGATAATCCAGTGATAAAAAGTGCTGCAAAATTGAATATGGTTGAGTATTATAAAATTGCATTAAAAGAACGCGAAGAATTAGATTATCCTCCATTTAGTTGGTTAGCAAAAATAGAAATTATAGGAAATAATCAAGACGAAGTATCAAACTTAGCATTGGATATTTCTAGATCCATTCATGGAATATATAAAGGATTAAGTATTTTGGGACCAGCGCCATGTTATCTTGAAAAACTCAGAAATAATTTTCGATTTCAAATTATTTTCAAATCAGTTAAAACATATGACCCCAATGGTAAAAAACTTCATTCATTTATTAAACATAACTTTGGAAATACCAATAAAAAGCACCGCATCAGCAAAGGACGGATCAATATACATTTTGACCCACTCAGTTTAATTTGAAATGTTATGATATCCAGTATCTATAAAATTTGTTTTCTTTTTGTATGTTTTCTATTCTATTCAACCTTTCTTTTTTCTGAGACTAATTTCCCAGGTATGAACATATTTTCATCACCTGTCAAATTGAGTATGGGTGGGGCAGGATATTTAAAGGCTTCACCTTCTTCTTTTAATATTAACCCTTCAGTAAATGAAGGTAAAATGTTTTCAGCCTCAATAATCCGATACCCGGCATCCATAATAAGTCAAAATGCAGGTTTTGTTTTACCAATGAAAAATAATGGTTTTGGAAGTATCTCAGTGAATTATGTGTCATATGGAACTTTTCAAGGTTATGATGAAAATGCTCAGGAAACAGGTTCGTTTAATTCAAGTGACACAAGGATTTCTGCTGCTCATTCTCAACGTCTTTTTAAATTGCCTATTATGGTTGGGATATCATCCAGTGTTCATTTATCTAATTACAATAATCACGATATAACTTTCTTTACGATAAGTGGCGGGGCTCTTTTAAAAGTAAATAGATATGGAGCATTAATAGGTATGTCTATTAATGACCTTGGGAAAAATATCTCTAATATACAAATTGATCTCTCGCCTAGAATCATCTATAGTATGGCAAAAGAATTAAAACATCTTCCTTTAACTATTTATATGGATATCATTCCAGAAAATAAATCATCACATGCTATGTATTTAGGTGGAGAATTTTCAATAAATGATAATTTTGAATTTCTTCTTGGAACATCAACTAGAAAATTTGATCAAAACATAGAAAAAGATTTATTTACATCAATAATTGGGTCAACAGGGATGGGATTTGGTTATGCTTCAAAAGGAACCATAATTAACTATGGAGTATTTATGTATGGTACAGGCTCATTAGTACATGGTATTGAGATTGGGATTTCATTTTGATGAAAAAATTTATTTTAGGATCCATGTTTTCATTAGGGCTATTATTGAGCCAAAATAATTACCCAATTGTTCTAATCCATGGGTTTATGGGTTGGGGCGAATCTGAAATGGGAGGATATAATTATTGGGGTGGACATAATGATTTTATTCAGTCTATAAAAGAAAATGGTCATATTGTCTTCGAGATCTCTGTGGGGCCCGTGTCATCAAATTGGGAAAGAGCAGTTGAAGCCTATTATCAGTTAAAGGGTGGCCAAGTAAATTATGGGAAAGTCCATTCAAAAAAATATGGTATTATCCAAAAGCCTGTTGGGAAAAAATATGAAGGGTTATACCCACAATGGAATAAAAATAATCCCGTACATATTATCGGTCACAGCATGGGGGGGCAAACAGCTAGAATGCTTCAGTATTTACTTTCACAGGAATTTTATATTGATAAAGAGACTTTTAAAAAAGAGGAGTCTGAATTACTCGGAAGTGTACAAAATGATTTAATTAGGAGTATCACTTCAATATCGACTCCACATGATGGCACAACACTTACAGATATTGTTACTAAAACAATTCCATTTATACAATACTTTATTGGCATTGCGGGTGTTTTGGGGACACATTTCTTTGATTTTGATTTAGAACATTGGAAATTTTTGAGAGAGGAAGATGAATCATGGTCTAATTATTTAACAAGAATGAGGAGGCATAATGCATGGGATACGAAAAATATTAGTTCTTGGGAATTAAGCTTAGATGGCGCAAGAGAGTTGAATAGTTATCTAGAGATTTCACCTGAAATCTATTATTTTTCATTAGTGACATCAACAACCAAAAAAAATGAATTCAGTAATAATCATGAGCCGGTAAAGGGTACATCTATTTTAATAAAAACAAGATCTAGGTTGTTGAGTTCTAGAGAAGCCTATTGGGCAGATGGTTCAAGTACCGATTCATTATGGTCAGAAAATGATGGAGTAGTAAACACAATTTCCATGTATGGTCCAAGTACTGGAGCAAATGGACCTGATCCGATTGCAGAGTATGTAAACACAGATTTATTAATACCTGGTCAATGGTATTGGCAAAAAATATTGGAAATGGATCATTGGAGCATTGTTGGTCATCTTGGGGATGATGATAGAATTTCTAGGGCAGAAAAATACCTAATTGACCATGTTGATAGATTAAAGAGGCTACCAAAGAAGTAGTATGTGTTATTAACATATTTGTAATATACAAATATGGAATATGGGGAATTATTACATTCAACACTAATAAGCCTGCAAAGTGTTTTTAAAAAACACCTTGGTTTAGTTAACGTGTCTTTTCAAAAAATCATTGCACTTTCCATCATTCCACCTGATGGTATTGCAATGTCTCCTTTATCAAAAAAACTCGGTATTGATAATAGTACCGCAACGCGCTTAATAAATGGGATGGAGAGTATTGGTTGGTTAAGAAGGGAGGTTTCTAATAATGATAAGCGGGTTATAAAAGTATTTCTCACTGAGGAAGGCAATAAAATTCAGATTGCATTAGAAAAAAAAATAGAGGCTATTGGAGATGAGGTTGAAAAACACATT
>CAYZJY010000072.1:0-9119 GCA_964478995.1 uncultured bacterium | reverse complement strand
CATCGAATTGGATTGAACAGTGGTAAGATGGTTACTGGAAACATGGGTTCGGAAATGCGCATGAATTATACGATGATGGGAGATACTGTAAATCTGGCTGCTAGACTTGAATCATCTGCAAAACAGTATGGCGTTTATAATTTTGTTGGTGAGAATATATATGAATCAGCAAAAGAAAAATTTATTTTTCGGTTTTTGGATTTTGTACAGGTCAAAGGAAAGAATATACCTGTAAAGGTCTATGAGTTGATCTCAGAAAAAGATAATGCAGATAATGAAACCATTAACCTTATCAGAGTTTTTGAAAAGGGACTTGATCATTATTTCCAGAAGGAATGGGATCAAGCAATTAAATGTTTTGAAAAAGCAGAGAACATGGAAGATCACTTCGCTTCTAGAAATACAACTCCATCTTCCGTATATATCAATAGATGTTCAATGTTCAAGGAGAATCCACCTGATAAGGATTGGGATGGAGTATGGGCAATGACATCAAAATAGATTTTGGAACTTTTTTAGTTTGGCTCGTTTTATTTATAAATCATAAGGTAAATAATGAATGACTAATTCAAGAGGGCATATACTTTGGGTTGATGATGAGATTGAACATTTAAAACCGCATATTCTTTTTCTTGAGGACAAAGGATATGTACTATCTAAAGCAACCAATGGTCAAGATGCAATAGCACTATCCAAGTCTAATCAGTATGATCTTATCCTATTAGATCATTCAATGCCTGGAATGGACGGGATCGAAACCCTTTCAGAATTGAAAAAACACCGCTTAAGTCAGTTAATTATCATGATCACAAAGACTGAGGATGAGTGGTTAATGGACGAGGCCATAACTGGACAGGTACAGCAATTTTTAATAAAACCCGTAAACCCTAGTCAGATCTTCATGGCATGTAAACAGGCTTTAGAAAAGAATAGATTATCTGAAGAAAAAGTAACGAGTGAATACCTAAAACAGTTCCAAGAAATAGACATGTCGATGCAAGATATGTCGCTTATTGATGATTGGTGGAGGCTCTATGATAGACTTGTGGATTGGCAGATTAAATTTGATACTTATAGAGATACTGGGCTTGGCAATATTTTAGAGGAACAGATCAATACATGTAACAAAGAGTTTACACATTTCATAGAATCAAACTACAGTTCATGGTTGGCTGTGGAAGACAGACCGATTCTTACAAAGGATATAGTGCCTAGATATATTGATCCAATACTAAAAAATCATGAAAAAGTATGTTTACTTGTTATTGATTGCATGCGATATGATCATTATAAGGCAATGATGCCTCTTTTGGAGCCACTATTTAATATTGATTTAGAATATTGTTTATCTCTCTTACCAACTGCAACACCATATTCAAGAAATGCAATATTTTCTGGCATGTTTCCTGATGAGATGGTGTTAAAGTATCCACTTCAAGCATCTGACATGAAAGAAGATGCGCCAAGTCTAAACCGATATGAAAAACAATTTTTGGTTGATCAGTTAAAGAAACTTAAGTTGGCTGAAAAATCTGTTCATTACCATAAAATTTGGGCAGTAGAAGAGGGCAATAAGTTTCAACATAGGGTAAATGATTTTGCGAATCAAGATCTAATTGCATTAGTGGTCAACTTTGTTGATATATTGGCTCATAAAAGTTCTCAAATGGATGTACTAAAAGAAATGGTTCCTGATGAAACTGGGTATCGAGCGGCAGTAACAAATTGGCTTGAACAATCATGGTTGCTTAAAGTATTAAAGTATTTTTCAGAAAAGGGTGTAACTGTAATAATGACAAGTGACCACGGGAGTATTCGTGTACATAATGATGTTATGGTGTCTGCTGATCGTACCGCATCATCAGGCGTAAGATATAAGTATGGTCGGAACCTCAATACTAACCCAAAAAATGCAATGATCATAAAAAATCCGAAAGATTTCAGGCTTCCTGAATTTGGACCACAACCAAGTTACATAATTGCAAAAAATGAAAATTATTTTGTATATCCAAATGAGGCTCATAAATATCAAAATAAGTTCAATAATTCCTTCCAGCATGGGGGTATTAGCATGGAGGAAATGATAGTCCCACTTGCAATTATGAAAAGTAGGCAATAATGATATACAATAGTAACTCTATTGATGATACCCACCATTTTGCTCAAAGGCTTGCTGAAAAAATCATGGTTGGCAGTGTGGTCTCATTAACCGGTGACCTTGGAACCGGAAAGACAACTTTTACGCAAGGTTTTGCAAAAGCCATTGGTGTAAATGAGAGAGTAGGTTCTCCAACATTCAAATTGGTTTCAGAATACGAAGGAAAAGACCATTGGTTGTATCACATTGATGCCTATAGACTAGAAGGGGTCAATGATTTTTTAAAGATTGGTGGCGAAGAATATTTAAGACCTGAAAAAGGCTTTACTTTAATAGAATGGGCGGATTTGATTGCTGATGTTTTAGATGATAGTATCATAAGTGTTAACCTTTCAAGAATAAAAGACAATTCAAATTCAAGAAGAATTGATATTAAAGGCATAGATATCAATGTCTAAGATCATCTTAGCATTAGAAACATCATCAAAAATTTGTGGTGTCTCGATTATTGAAGGTGAAAATGTTCTGAGTTCTGTTGACGAGTTAGCACCGAGAGAGCATAATGAAAGGTTGCCTGAACTCATTAATAGAGCATTAATTGATGCTAATAAACCAATACATGATGTTCAAGCGATAGCAGTTAGTATTGGGCCTGGATCATTTACGGGTTTAAGGATTGGCTTAGGGTTTTCCAAAGGCTTGGCATATGCAAAGGGACTTCCAATAATTCCTGTACCAACTCTATTGTCTCTTGCATTTTCACAAAAAGAATTTGAACCAAAAAATGGCATAATGCACTCACACGCAAAAAAAGTTTTTTATCAAGCATTTTATTGGGAGAATAAAATACCAAAAATAAAAAGTGAAGTTGTTGTTGCTGGTATTGATCAATATTTAGAAGATAAAGGATTAGGATTTCATTCTAATTGTGGAATTTTTTTTAATAGTAATAATTCGATACAAGAGGCAAATCATTCTGCGAGACATATCGGAATACTTGCATCTATGTTTTTTGATGAATGGTTAATAGATAAACCCTATGAACTAGAGCCAGATTACATAGCTCCTTTTGAAATAAAACAGCGTGTCTAGTCACCATAAAGTTCGGTATGCTAATAATAATGATTTGAAATCAATTTTTTCAATTGAGAAGGATGTTTTTAGTGAAGAACATTGGTCAATGGAAATGATAGAGAATGAATTAAATGGTACCTCCGGGAAAACCACTTTAGTGATTGAACGATCAAAGGTTATTTTGGGATATTGCATGGTACGATTTATTGAAAATGAGGTTAATATTATCAATATGGCAATTAAACCCTCTTATCAAGGCAAGGGACTTGGCAAAGTATTACTTGATTATCTTTTAGAGCATACACCATCTAAATCATCTGTATTTTTAGAGGTTAAACAAGGTAATTTTCCTGCTATTAATCTCTATTTGAGTTTCGGTTTTGAAGAGATAGGTACCCGTAATAGTTATTATCAAGATGGTAGCAATGCCTTGGTAATGTGTTTGAAAAATTAATCTATTATTATGGCTTGGTTTAAACGTAAAGAAAAAAACTTAAAGGATTCTGAAAAAAAAACGATTCCTGATGGTCTATGGGATAAATGTCCGTCATGCAACGAGATTATTTATAAACCTGAACTTGAGAAGAAATTATCAGTTTGCCATCATTGCAATCATCATTTCAGAATTCCTCCCGAAATCTATGTTGATCTATTATTAGATAAAGGAACTGAGATTAGACATTTTGAAAAACTGGTATCTAAAGATTTTTTGAAATTTAAAGCAAATAAAGCATATCAAGACCAGATATTGGCAGCAAAATCTAAAACTGGAGAAAATGATGCCATACGCGTATATGAAGGGAAAATGGATGGGCGAAAAGTTATTTTAGGAATAATGAATTTTTCATTCATTGGCGGAAGCATGGGCTCAGTAGTTGGGGAGGCTGTATCTCGAGCTTTGGTTATTGCGGGAGAGAAAGAGGTACCTTTCGTATTAATTTGTTCTTCAGGTGGAGCACGAATGCAGGAGGGAGCAATCTCGCTCATGCAATTGGCAAAAACTAGTACGCAATTAGCAAGATTTTCAAAAAACGGAGGTCTTTTCATACCAATATTAACTGATCCAACTACTGGTGGTGTTACTGCGAGTTATGGAATGTTGGGGGATGTGATATTGGCTGAGCCAGGTGCTTTGATTGGTTTTGCGGGTCCTAGAGTTATTAAGCAAACCATTGGACAAGATCTCCCTCCGGGTTTTCAGAGAGCAGAATTTCTACTTGAAAAAGGATTTATTGACCATATAGTAGATCGTGATACCATGAAAGAGAAGATCACAACCTTGATTTCGCTTCTTTCATGACAAAACCCAGAATTTTAATTACAAATGATGATGGGATATCTTCTAATGGAATCTATGCTCTATGGGAGGCAATGGAAGAAATAGGAGAGACATATATTGCTGCTCCAAGTTCAGAACAAAGTGCATCTAGCCATTCAATAACATTATCTCATCCAATTCGAGTTGAGTTGGTAGAACGTGCAAATGGTTTTAAAGGTTGGTCCATTAGTGGCACCCCAGCAGATTGCACTAAGATTGCTATCCGATCGCTTATGGACAAAAGACCAGACATTCTTATTTCTGGAATAAACCGAGGTGCAAATCTTGGAACCAATATAATTTATTCTGGTACTGTATCAGCTGCTACTGAAGGTACAATAATGGGCATACCATCCATTGCAATAAGTTTAGCATCTTATAAAACGGATAAATATGAGGTTGTTAAAACAATTGCAAAGAAAATTGTAGAGTATGTTATGAAGAATAGTTTGCCTAAGACAACTCTTCTTAATGTAAATGTCCCATATTGTAACATGGATGACATAAAGGGCATAAAAATCACTAGACAGGGTAGTCAATATTTTGTAGATGAATTTGAAGAGCGCATAGATCCAAGAAATAGGAATTATTATTGGATCAAGGGAAAGATGATAGATGATGATCGATCATTAGACTTTGACGGCAAAGCCATAAAAGAAAATTATGTTAGTATAACACCCATCCATTTTAATCTGACCAATGAACCCTTTTTGGATGATTTAAGGAAAGATTTTCCCCATGAATAATATATATAAAAAGGGTGTCGTGATTCTCGATTTTGGATCTCAGTATACACAACTAATAGCAAGGAGAGTAAGGGAGCAAAATGTATATTCTGTGATCCTGCCTCCTAATACTAGTTTGGATGATATATCACAACTTGATCCGGCTGCTATAATATTATCTGGTGGGCCAAGCAGCGTATATGAAGATAACGCACCTCAATTTGATCATGAAATACTAGATATCGACTTACCCATGTTTGGAATATGCTACGGACTACATTTACTTACCCACCATGGTGGAGGAAAGGTATCATCAACAGGCAAAGGAGAATATGGTTCTGCTGGTATAGACATAAAAATGAATGGCGACCTCTTTTCAGGCGTGGACTCATCAAAGGTATGGATGAGCCATGGTGATCAAGTGTTGGAGATTCCTAATGGATGGGAAGTATCTGCTCTTTCTTCAAATGGAATTATTGCTGCTATGACAAATCAAGAGAAGAGGCGAGTTGCAACACAATTCCACCCTGAGGTTCACCACACCATAGATGGAAATAAAATGCTAACCAACTTTCTATTTAAGATAGCTAATTGTTCACCAATTTGGACAACTGGTAATTTTATTCAAGAGCAGGTTGAAAAAATTCGAAATCTAGTTGGCGAAGGTAGTGTTTTGACCGGAGTAAGTGGTGGCGTTGATTCCACTGTAGTGGCAGCACTTGTCCATAAGGCAGTGGGTGAACGCTCGCACGCAGTTATTATTGATCATGGATTAATGAGGAAAAATGAGGTCAAAGAATGTGTTAATGCTTTGAAGGATGGTTTAGGAGTTAATATAAATGCTTATGATGAATCAAATATATTCCTATCTAAACTGAAAGGAGTCGCTGATCCTGAGAAGAAACGCAAGATCATCGGTAATCAATTCATTTATTCTTTTGATACCATTGCCAAATCGCTAGGAAAGATTGATTACCTTGCACAAGGTACTCTCTATCCAGATGTGATTGAAAGCGGTGTAAGTAAGGGGAACACTGCCCATGTGATTAAAAGTCATCATAATGTTGGAGGGATACCAGATGACATGGCTTTTGAACTGATTGAGCCACTGAAAGAATTATTCAAAGATGAAGTTAGAGAAGTAGGCAAGGAACTTGGTATTACTAATGAACTTATAAATAGACACCCGTTCCCTGGGCCTGGTTTAGCAGTGAGGATTATTGGTGAAATAACACCACAACGAATTAGTATACTCCAAGAGGCAGATAAGATATATATTGATATACTGCATGAGGACAAAATATACGATGATATCTGGCAGGCTTTTTCGGTGTTGATTCCAGTAAAAACCGTTGGTGTCATGGGTGATCAAAGAACCTATGAGAATTTATTGGCCTTGCGTGCAGTAACGAGCACTGATGGAATGACAGCTGATTGGTTTGACATGCCAACTGAAACATTATCAAAAATATCAAATAGGATAGTAAACTCAGTACAAGGCGTTAATCGTGTTGTGTATGATATCACCTCGAAGCCTCCTGGGACAATTGAATGGGAATAAAATTACCGAGACTTGTTTATGGCAGAAATTATTTTTAGAAAAGCAAAACAAGAAGAGTCAGTTCAAATAGCAAAGGTAATGTTAGATTTTTATAACATGGAAAATTTAGAAGAAGCTAATAATGCAGTTATATCTGAGATCTCAAAAGATTATAAGTATATCATATCATTAGAAAATAATAAGATAATTGGTTTAGTAACTTGGTTAATGCATGGGTTACCTAAGCATGGTCTTTTTGAATTAGATCGTATTTGTATTCTAAAAGAGGCTAGAGGAAAAGGTATTGGAAGAGGTTTGGTCAATACTTTAGTTGAAGATGCAAAAAATTGGTATCAGGAACAAGGCTCTAAGATTCGAAAACTTTATCTTCTTACCCATGAAGAGAATGTTTCTGCACATTTATTTTATGAAAGAGTAGGATTTCAACATGAGGTCACTCTTAAAGACCACTATTATGAAAATCAAGATGAAAGGTTATATAGTATTTTTTTCAATGAATCATGAATTAATGTAAATGTGTGGTATAACGGCATATATAGGTAATAAAAACCCGGTCCCTATTCTATTAAAGGGACTTAGACGATTAGAGTATAGGGGTTATGATTCTTCTGGGATTGCGTTACTTAATAAAGAAGAACTGACTTGCATTAAACAATCAGGAAAAGTTTCTGAACTCCAATCTCGTATTGATGATTCAACTATTAAAGGGAATTACGGGATTGCCCATACACGTTGGGCAACACATGGAGAACCAACAGATAATAATGCGCATCCTCATTTGGATCAAACAGGAAAAATTGCATTAGTTCATAACGGGATAATAGAAAACTATGATGTTATAAAAGAAGTCCTTACATCCAAAGGCATATCATTTACTAGTGATACAGATTCCGAAGTATTGGTACAATTAATTTCAACAATTTTTTATGAAGACAACAATCTTAGTTTTGAGGATGCAGTTAGAGCTGGTCTACAAGAAATTATTGGTGCCTATGGAATTGCAGTAATTTGTTTAGATAATCCAGATACTATTATAGCAGCAAGGAAGGGTAGCCCTCTTGTTATGGGAGTAGGTGAAGAAGAGTACTTTTTAGCAAGTGATGCATCACCAATCATTGAGCATACACGCAACGTAATTTACCTTGATGATGGAGAAATGGTAACAATTTCAAAATCTGATTATACTATTTCAAATATTGATTCTAGTCAGATTATCTCTAAAACGTTAACCGAGATAGATTTAAGTATAGAAGAGATAGAAAAAGGTGAATTCCCTCATTATATGTTTAAGGAGATAAATGATCAGGCGCATTCCATTACTGATACTATGAGAGGACGATTAAATTTTATAGATGGCACCACTCAACTAGGTGGCATTATTGATTACCTGCCAAATCTCCTTTCTACTTCTAGAATTTATATCACAGCTTGTGGTACATCTTGGCATGCTGGACTAATAGGTAAACATTTGATTGAGGCCTATGCAAAGGTACCAGTGGATGTAGAGTATGCATCAGAATTTCGATACAGGGAAGCCATAATCGATTCAAATACAGTTATAATTGCAATAAGCCAATCTGGAGAAACTGCTGATACTTTAGCAGCTGTAAGAAAAGTAAAAGATTTGGGTGCATTGACATTAGGTATATGTAATGTCGTTGGTAGTACTATTGCACGTGAAACAGATGCTGGAATCTTTACCCATGCTGGTCCTGAGATTGGAGTCGCATCTACCAAGGCATTTACTGCACAAGTAACAGTACTTACAATGCTAGCATTGATGCTAGGTCGCAAAAGTGGAATTGCAAAAGATAGAGGTCAGAATCTTATAACAGCACTAAATAAAATAGATGATAATGTTAATTGTATTTTGGGTAGTTTTGATGAAATCAAATTAGTTGCAGAAAAAACTCACCATGTAGATAATTTTTTATATCTAGGTCGAGGAATAAATTTCCCAGTTGCATTGGAAGGTGCATTAAAGTTAAAAGAAATTTCATATATCCATGCTGAGGGCTATCCAGCTGCAGAGATGAAACATGGCCCAATTGCACTTATTGATGACAATATGCCAGTTGTTTTCATAGCTCCAAATGATAGTGCTTTTTCGAAAATTCTATCAAATATTCAGGAAGTTAAAGCACGAAAAGGTATTATAATTACAATAACAGATAGGCCAAATAAAGAACTAAGATCCATATCAGATTTTATTTTAGAGGTACCTAAAACTCATCCATATGTATTTCCTATAACAAGTTCCATTGTTTTACAATTACTTGCATATCAAATTGCAGTATTAAAAGATTGTGAGATAGATCAACCAAGAAACTTAGCAAAATCTGT
>CAYZJY010000071.1:0-9334 GCA_964478995.1 uncultured bacterium | reverse complement strand
CACCTTTATTCGCAAGAAATATTTTCTTTACAAGATCAGGCAAGGTTTCATTCTTCTCCTCTACGCCAATTGAGGACATAAAGGCAGAGAATGACCAGGTGACCTGTATACTAGACCTCGACAGAGGAGAGGTCTCCTTTAGAATTCCAATCCTAGGTTTTAGTTTTAGGAATGGTCTGATGCAAGAACATTTCAATGAGAACTACATGGAATCAGACCTCTATCCCAATGCTAGTTTCAAAGGTAAGATAAATGATTGGCATGAAATTGATCTGACAGATAAGGCTCGATCCGTTGTGTTGGAGGGTACCATGACCATACATGGAGTAAGTAAGTTTATCTCCGAAAAGGGTAATATCTCCATTGAAAATGGAAATGTCTCTGGTGATGCTAATTTCCAAATAAAGGTTGCTGACTATGACATCAAGATCCCAAAGATCCTCCGGGAGAACATTGCAAAGGTTGTCGATGTTAACATTCAATTGGTTTTAAAGAAAAAATGATCAGATCTATCATTTTATCTACACTATTGTCTGGGGGGCTTTGGGCACAGGATGACCTTTTGGAACTGATCCAAGACGATAGTGACGTTTCGACTCCGATCTGGGGGACATTCAAAGCTACAAGGATCGTCAATGCCCAGTCCATAGAAATGCCCAAGCCTAGGATATTGGAATTCATGATATTACATCGTTTTGGTTCAATGTCTGATGGTTTCTACGATCTTTTTGGGATGGATGAGGCAGTGATACGATTTGATATTAAGTATGGCCTTAATGATCACTTCTCTCTTGGTGCTGGTCGCAGCAGTCTAAATAAGACCTTTGATCTATTTTCAAAAATTAGATTATTAAGGCAAACAAAAGGCCAAGGCTCAATACCCATTTCAATTGCATTATTCACCAAATTGGAGATGCAGACCATTACAAGAGACATGGACATGCCTGACAGACTTACTTTTGACGTTCAGGTGCTTATTGCTAGAAAGTTTAACCGTTCATTTTCCCTTCAGATCATGCCAACATACATTCATAGAAATCTTGTATTAACTCAAAATGAAAAGCATGGACTTATTTCCCTTGGAATTGGTGGGCGCATGAAGTTATCAAAACGGACGTCCATCAATTTTGATACTTTTTTCCCTATTGGTGATAGACAAGATTCATATGTACAGGGTTGGGGCATGGGTTATGACATAGAGACCGGTGGGCATGTATTTCAATTAATGTTCACAAATGCACAAGGTTCATTTGAAAGTGAGTATGTTGAACGTGCAAGAGGTCAACTTGAAGATCTCGATCTATACATTGGATTTAACATAGCACGAGTTTTTAGTTTATAATGTATGAATTTTATTAAGTTTTAAGATATTGTCATGGAACTAATTATTGATTATTTGAATATTTTTGTCCGAGAGATATGGGGTCTGTGCATGGAGATGTCTCCTTATCTTCTGCTGGGCATGTTCGTTTCTGGTGCAATATCAGTTTTCATAGACAGCGATCTGATCTATAGACATATTGGTTCGAAGGATCTCATCTCCATATTAAAGTCCACATTGTTTGGGATTCCTCTACCTCTTTGCTCATGTGGGGTCATACCTGTAGCGGCAACTCTAAGAGAATCTGGGGCATCAAAGGGTTCAACTGTATCATTTTTGGTTTCCACTCCACAGACCGGAGTGGATAGCATTTTTTTGACCTATGGCATGCTAGGTCCTGTTTTTGCATTATTTCGTCCTTTGGCAGCCCTTGTATCGGGTGTGTTCAGTGGAATGGTGATTAATAATTTTGATGAAGATGAACACCATCATCTGCCTGATGAAGATTTGGTTAAAAAGAAAAAAGAACCTTTGGGAAAACGTATTATTTCCGGTCTCAAATATGGATTTATTTCTTTGCCATCTGACATAGTGGTTCCTCTTTTCCAAGGTCTTTTGGTTGCAGCTGCGATCTCGATATTCATTCCTCCTGATCTCATTGCAAATCGTTTTGCTTCAAATCCATATGTACAATTTTTTGCAATGTTAGCAATATCCATACCACTTTATGTATGCGCTACTGCCTCCATTCCCATTGCTGTTGCACTCATGGCAAAGGGTGTTTCACCTGGCGCAGCGTTTGTTTTTTTGATGGCTGGCCCAGCAACCAATGCATCTTCGATCGCAGTGATAAGGAATATTCTAGGCAATAGGACACTCTACTATTATTTGTCTCTCATTGCATTTACTGCCATTGTCTTTGGTGTGATCCTTGATTTTTTCTTTACCATCGTTCCACCGATCATGCCAAGTGTATTACATCACCATGACCATGGTGGGAGTATTAGAATGCTTTTGACCACCGGATTTCTTTTGATCTTGGCAAATGCATACCTCCTGCGATTCTGGGGATCCGACGAGAGTACTATTGATACGGAGACCCCATCAGATGGTTCACTAGAACATCTTGAAATGGTTGTAGAGGGTATGACATGTGGTCACTGCAAAGAGAGTGTGGAGGGTGTCATAAATGGATTTGATGGTGTAGAAGATGCATCTGTTGACCTTATGTCAGGCAAGGTAATTGTAAGTGGCATTGAGATCGATGAGGCTGCGATGAAAGAAAAGATCATGGCAAGAGGATTCACGGTCAAATAAGATTATTCTTCCATGCAGTGATCAGTTTGTTAGAGGCAAAAGATAATTCATGAAATATCTAAAATACTATATCTCAACCTTGACGCTTATTACCGCCATTCATGCTTGTTTTCTTGGTGAATATTACCCAACCCTCTTTTTTGTGGGTTTTTCACTGTTCATTATTCTAGGTGACATGATTTTAAGAGAAGATTCTGAAGAACAAAGGTATGCGCACACATTCTTGTTGGATCTTCCCATGTATTTGAATTTTATAATTTTGACCATTATCATTCTTATGTCAGTTTTTGTACTTAGTAATGCTCCAACTGGTCTATTTGCAAATAGCATAATGAACTATTTGAATATTGATCTTTTGGAGGTCAGAGGGTCATTGAATGGATCAGATGCAGTTTGTCTTGTTGCTCTGATGGGGCTTTTCATTGGTATCATGGGAACCGTCCCTGGGCACGAATTGGTTCACCGAAAAAAGAACAAATTTGACATGTTCATGGGTAATTGGTTATTGGCTCTTTCATGGGACTGTGCCTTTGCCGTTGAGCATGTCTATGGTCATCATAAAAATGTTGGTCTATCAAGTGACCCCGCAACCGCCAAACGCGGTGAGAGCATATTTGGATTCATCATCAGGGCAACTATCAAAGAGCAGAAAGATGCCTGGAAATTAGAACTAAAGCAATCTGAAAGAAGAGGCCGAACCCCATGGAGCATTAAAAATAAAATGATATTGGGGTATGCGAGAAGTATTGCAATTACCACTCTTTCATTTCTGGTTGGGGGACTAATGGGAATGTTCGTTTATCTATTATGCGCTTTTATTGCCAAAGCATTGCTAGAGGTGATTAACTATTCTGAGCATTATGGTCTAGTTAGAGTTGAGGGCAAACCTGTATTACCTCATCATTCATGGAACTCAAATAGCATCATGAGCAGCATATACCTTTATAATGTTACTCGTCACTCATCGCATCATGAGAGATCTAACCTCAGATATTGGGAGCTCAGTTCATATCAAGATGCTCCAATGATGCCTCAGGGCTATTTGACCATGCTCTACATGGCTCTCTTCTTACCATATTTCTTTCACAGGATGATGGCAAGAAAACTGTTGGATTGGGATGAGAGATTTGCAACAAGCGAGGAACGTGCCATTGCTAGAGAGCAAAATAAAAATAGTGGCATATCCTTGCTTCTAGATCATTCTTGAATCAGAGATCTAAGGATTAGATGTTGGCCAGTTTGATATAATATTCTTTGCCAATCTACCTGCATCAGTCAATTCATTTTCTTGCCACCCGCCATTGGTGCTTGCACCAGGTATAAGAATGGACCACTCCTCCTCTTTGTCATTTACTGCCCAGTTGCAGTGAATGATCTTGTTGGTAAAGCACCAGGTCATCCAATCATTGGCCTCTGTATCTACTAGGCTATAGCCTATTGAACCCCACTCTGTTACGAATATGGGGATTCCGCTTTCAAGTGCAGCACTTGCTCTGTCTCGAAGCCATTGATGGTGAAAGGCAGTATAAAAATGAAGTGAATAAGCAATGTTTTGAAATTCTGTAATTGGATCTTCGGCAGCGAGATCTATTCTTTGAGACCATTCAGGTGTACCTACAACAATAAGATTATCTGGATCGATGGCGCGAATTGCAGATGTGACAGCAAGAGCATATGGTTTGATCGTATTGCTCCATGAGATATCTAATGGCTCATTATATAATTCATAGATCACATGGTCATGGTGACCATAAAGAGTTGCCATTTCCTCAAAGAATAATATCGCCTCATCTTCGTGGTCTTCTGCATGATGGGAATGCCAATCAATGATCACGTAGATACCTAATTCTATTGCAGCATCCACGATAACTTTGACGCGATCTTTATTCCCCATCTTATTATCAAGATATCCACCAGGATCCTCAACGCCCATTGCAGCACGGACGATGGTCGTGTTCCAATCCTGTTTTAACCATGAGACAACCTCACTATTGTAATAACGCTCACCGCCCCAATTATCATTACTCCAAAAAAAACTATTTCCAGCAAGAGAGATCTCGGCACCATTTTTATCAAGGATCTGGTTCCCTATTACTTGTAGTCTCCCATGTGTCCCTACGAGTGTTGTATCAATGGGAATAACATCATCCTCAATATCATCTTCCTTATCTGAGCATGAGATCAGAGCAAATAAAAAGATGCAAGGTACAAAGTATGGCCTATGGTTCATTTATTTTAAATAGATCGAATAGAAAGTTAAAGAAATAAAAGAAAAGTGGCTCGGGCCGGAATCGAACCAGCGACACATGGATTTTCAGTCCACTGCTCTACCAACTGAGCTACCGAGCCACAAAAATATTGTGATATAAATAAAAAGCGGGGCAAAATTACTTGGTCACTTGTGTAAAACAAAAATATTTGATCAAAAATTCACTAAATATATACTCCTTGACTCATGTAGCGATTACACATATGTTTCTCGGCATTTTTAGTAGGGTTATGTTCACCATGTCTCGAGGAATAACACTGGTTTTGGCCACGCATAATGTCCATAAGCAAGAAGAAATGAATGCTCTTCTGGCTGATATGGGCATTGTCATAGTTGGATTAGATGCGTACCCCCAAATAGGAGACATAGAGGAAACAGGAACCACGCTCATTGAAAACTCATTCATCAAAGCACGTACTGTGCATGAACTTACCGGTCTTCCTTCTTTGGCAGATGATACTGGACTAGAGGTTGACGCTCTTGATGGGGCACCTGGTGTTTATTCTGCGCGCTATGCTGGAAAAAACCCAACTTTTGAAGATAATGTGAACAAATTATTGACCCAGTTGCAAGGTTTACCCATTGATAGGCGCACTGCACGATTTAGGACCATCATCTCTTTCGTTGATGGGTCTAGGGAACTCTTTTCTGAGGGTATCGTAGAAGGAATAATAACCTTGGATACCAAGGGAGAGGATGGATTTGGATATGATCCAATTTTCCAACCTGTAGGACAAGACCTAACTTTTGCAGAAATGACTCAAAATGAGAAAAATAAGATAAGTCACAGAGGGCGGGCATTAATTGAAATGAGAAAACTATTAAAACCTTATTTTGAAAAAGGAGTGAATATAGGATAAATCGGTATCAGTTAGATCAAGACTGAACTTGAACCTTAAACAAAAACACAAACCTTTTTTTGGCCAGATCTATTTCACTGGTCTTTGGCTAGGTCTATCCTTATCCTGCCTCTTTGCGCAGGATGTTAGCGCAGATCCTGATCTGTCGCATGATATCTTATTGCCTAGTATCATTCCATCAACCTCCTTTGTTGTTGATCCTTTTCCTCGTCATAATAATTCTTTGGTGCTACCTAATGATTCAATTCCAAAACATGTGGGATTACTAAACTATGTATTCGGTCTTAAGAAATTAGATATAAAACTATCAAGAGATTGGAGGACGATAACAATTGAGGAATCCATCAATGGAAAATCCTTAAAGATTCCCTTTACAGCATCAGTTGACTGGTATCTTGAGATGATGCAGCAGCAAAAGTGGCATGTCAAATTTCTTGAGTTCATGCAGGACAAGGCAAAAGACGATGTTAGAAAAGGCAGGGGGCAAATGCTTGAGGTCGTTGGAGTGGATATTGGAAAGTTGGGTAGGGCCTCCTTGCAGGTGAGTGGCAATGTTAATATCAATGGTAAGATGGTATTCCAAGATCAGGAACTGGTTCGCTCGACCCTCAATGAGACACAGAACACCCACCTAGAATTCGATCAAAAACAAAACCTTAACATCCAGGGGAAGATCGGTGATAGGATCACGGTAGCAATGGATCAGGACTCAGAGCGCCAATTCGAATGGGAGAATAACATCCGTATTTCCTATGAAGGTCATGAAGATGACATCATACAAGAGGTTGAAGCTGGAAATATCTCTCTTTCATTACCTTCAACAAAATATGTGACTTTTTCTGGAAAGAATCAGGGATTATTCGGAATAAAGGCCATCTCCAAACTTGGACCAATTGACGTGACCACAATAGCATCAATTGAAAAATCAAAGAAAGAACAATCAGAATGGGAAGGAGGTGGCCAAAGTAGTACACAGCAAATAAGAGATGTAGATTGGATGAAGAACCGTTATTTCTTTATTCATCCCTGGTTCAGAGATGGTGTTGATACATTCTTTGTATCTACACCTGTTGGAATACCTTCTTTTTACCCACTCAGAAATGGATTGCATTTAATTGGCGATGTTGTAGTGAAAAATTTTGAATTATATAAATCAATAAACATCAATGATCCTAGCGCCATGACAGGAATGGCCTATGTGAATCCCATTGATACTACCCAGTATGTAGATGAGAATGAAGAGGGAAGTTTTGTTCGTTTGGAGCAGGGAACAAATTATTATGTTAGCCCCGACCTTGGATTCATCAGGGTGCGTGAACAAGTGTCTCAAGACATTTTAGGTTGTACCTTTACTCTTGAACACCGCCAGACAGGAGAGACATTATTGGAAGTTGGCCATGGTCCTGATTCATTGGGGACAAATCTAGCATTGATGATGCTAAAACCTCGAAATAGCCACCCCAATCACTCCACATGGCCGCTAATGTTCAAAAATGTATACTACCTAGGCACCTCACAGATAAATCCTGAAGGTTTTGATGTACGGGTCATCAATAAAAATTCAACTCCAGTCTCTGATAGGGACAAAAGTTCAAGTTTTCCATACATTACACTATTTGGTCTTGATAGTCTAGATGAGAATGGCACACGGAGTTATGATGAGATCATTGATAAGGACATGGCAAACATCATGAACATGGTTGATGGAGAACTCATGTTCCCAGCCCTTCATCCATTTGCGAATGGTGATTCATTGATCGGTGGTCAGACATCAGAGCAACTCAAAGAACAACTTGGTACCGGAGTTCTTTATACCTCTTCATCTTCCTCTGAAATCAATGGAGATCATCGATGGATGATAGAGGCTGCATACACTAATCAGAGTTCAACCATAAACTTGGGTTTTATGTTGATAGAAGGTAGTGAGGAGGTCATACAAAATGGGGTCACGCTCAAACGGGGTTTAGACTATAACATAGATTATTTTACCGGAACGATCGTTCTTTTGGGTGATGCTGCTAATGACCCAAATGCAAAACTAAAGGTTAACTATGATAAGCATGAGTTGGTCTCCTTTGACAAGAAAACAATATTTGGAACTCGTGCCCAAATGGATCTGGGAAAGCCAAATTCTTTCATCGGTGCCACTGCTCTTTATTTTAATCAATCCATCATCAATGAGAAGGTCGAGGTTGGCTATGAACCTACTAGGAATTTCATATGGGATCTCAATGGAAGATATGAGTGGGAAATGGATGGGATGACAAGGATGTTAGATAAATTACCTCTGATAGAGGCAGAGAAGATATCTTCTTTCTCTGTCGAGGGTGAGATAGCACAGGTATTGCCAAATCCTAATTCAATTAGCAATTCTGAAACGGGTGATCCAGATGGAGTTGCTTTCATCGATGATTTTGAAGGTAGCAAAAGAACAACATCGCCATCAATACAACGTCGCTTTTGGAAAGCGGCCTCTGCGCCATTGAAGTACAATGCACAAGATTCGATCTTCACTGATCCATTTAGTCAAAGGAATAGAGGAAAATTATACTGGTATAACCCTTATGTTCCGGTCCGAACGAAGGATATTTGGCCCAATCAATCCACATCACTAAGGGCAGGCAATGAGACAACAGATGTGTTGGTGTTACGATATAAGGCAAGAGATTACCAGAGTTATTATGATCCAGACTCGCTTTGGGTAGGGGTAACAACATCTCTTTATTCGGGGGACTATGACCAGATCCAAAGCAAGTTCTTTGAGATATGGGTCAAGGGTAACTCTGGTAGGTTGCATATTGACCTAGGTAAAATATCAGAGGACATGGATGGTAACGGTCAGTTAAACACGGAAGATATTCCTGCAGCTGGCCTTACTCTAGGAAATGGATTTTTAGAGGATGTCGAAGATACGGGCTTAGATGGATGCTTTGATGAATCAGAGGATGGTTGGGGAGGCTGCCTAGAGAATGGAACCTATTCTGAGTATTACAATGCTGTTGATACCATCATGGTCAACTTTTCCAATGATGTAGACCCAGAAGATCCAAATGGAGATAACTGGGACTATGAGGCAGGGAGTTTGGACTATTCAAAGGTGAACGGGACAGAGTCCAATGGAACAGGATCCAAGATCCAGGAGGGGGGTAAATATCCTGATACTGAAGATCTGGACAGATCAACCTTTCTTGATAAGACCAATGACTATTTTTCTTCCAGTTTCAATCTAACTGACACTACGTATCTTGCAGGTACAACAGAAAAGGATGGAATGCCAACGGGTTGGAAACTTTTTCGAGTTCCATTGTCAAATTTTAAAAAGGTACAGAATATTGAGTGGAATGAGATACGTTATGTACGTATTGCTATCACAGGTTTGGAAGAGGAGCAGAGGACCCTACAGATAGCAAAAATGGAGATCGTAGGAAATGAGTGGCAAGAAATGGGGATCTTCAGTCCAGATACCTCTGAATTGGCATTTCAAGTCAGTCAATCAGAACTATCAATGAATGACGATGATGATCCTCAATTCCAAGTTGCTGTGATCAATACGGAGGATAATGCAGA
>CAYZJY010000070.1:0-9559 GCA_964478995.1 uncultured bacterium | reverse complement strand
TCTCTTATGAGCCATGGACCTAAACTTTTGAAGCGAGGATAAAGTCTTGTCTAACTCGTGATATTGTTTTCGTATTGCAATATCATTCATGATCAGATCATATCTTGGGGTCGGGTCACGTTTATTGAACCTTGAGAATATCTCATGAGTAACCTCATATCCACAAATCTGTTCTGTTATCCTATAGATGGCTGAGTCTTGGAATGATCCGCCTGAAATTATTTGACACCATGCAATGATGTCCCTGACCCCTGAGCAATTAAAGAGTCCCATGTAGTGTGGGATAATGGGAATTCCAGCATGGGATACAGCATTGATCATGCTAGAAGCCTGTCCATGGGTTCTGCACAGGATCGCCATTTCATTGAAATTTTTTCCCTGACTTCTCAAATGATGTATCTCTTGAATTAGAAAATCGATCTGCTGATCCTTTTCACCCCAAAACCTCAAAGGCTTTTGATGGGGAAGATCAATGGCTGATCTAAGACGTTTCTCCATTCGCTCTGGATTGTTTTTTATACTTTCATTCGCGAGTTCAAGTATTGCCTGATTCGACCTGTAATTATCCTCAAGGGCAATTGATCTGTAATTTTCATGGTCACTGTATCGATCCTCAAATGCTTTTATGTTATAATTGTTTGCTCCTCTAAAACTGTAGATAACCTGATCATCATCACCTACGACAGTAATGAATCTTCTATCGCCTGTGATCAGATTTATGATCTCATTCAATGCAAAATTATTATCCTGAAACTCATCTATGATGATATGTCTATGCATGTCACGAACATGTTCTAGCATGGATGCATCTGTTGAGAGTAATTGGTATGCAGATAATATCATGTCCCCATAGTCAACTACATTGATATCTTTTTTCCAAGACTGAAATACGGGAAATATTCTTTTTAGGTCCTGAAGTTGACGTGCTATCTCTGAGGTTATGGGACCATCCTCAGAAGGTTCAGGGATCTCCATTATTTTTGGATCGATCAGTTCGTCCCTCATTCTATTGAAGAATGGCATAAAACTTTCGGTGACTGCTCTTTGCGGGTTCAGGGGAAATTCATCAGATTCAAAGGGCCTTAACTCATCAAATCTTTCAAGGAACATGTGGATCGCCTCACTTTCATCCAATAGTTGTAAAATACCATCATCGTGTTCTTTCAATATCTTAAAGCAGAGCGCGTGGAAGGTATTGACCGCCATCGTCCGTGCATTGGGACCTACTTTGGCAATTACCCTATGTTTTAACTCCTGCGCTGCCTTATCAGTGTATGTAATGGCCAAGATGTGTTTCGGATCTATCTCATGATTATCTATGAGATGAATGATCCGATTTTCAAGTGTAAAGGTCTTTCCTGTTCCAGCACCTGCAAGGATCATTAATGGTCCAGGAGGATGTTCGATGGCTGATCGTTGTTTATTGTTGGGTGAGAGTGTTTTATTTTGAATCGTCATAAGGATGATTGATCTTATAATTACATCGATAAAAGATAAGCAATATTCTCATGCCATTAAAATGTGAATGGTGTTCATGAAAAATATTATTTAACCTTTGGGCCTACCATGTGTCTTATGGTTTGAAATGACATGCAAAATGATCATGAACTCATTAAAGAATATCAGGATGGTGACCGGTCAGCATTTGACAAGATCGTTCGGAGGCACCTATCGAATACCATCGGTTTCTTTTTCAATATTACGGGTGACAGGATGGCAGCAGAGGACCTTGCCCAGGATGTCTTTTTCAAGTTATATAAACATCTTAAGAACTTTCGTTTTGAGGCTTCCTTCTCAACATTCCTATATAGGGTCAATCTCAACACCGCAAATAGTTGGCTTACTAGGAACAAGTGGAAGAATTTTCTACACCTTGATCAAACGCCTGATAGAGGAGCAAGAGATACCGATGTTGAGGATGAGTGGGATCGTAAGGAGTTATGGAATGCGATCGCGAGATTGCCGAAGAAGCAACGGAGCGTGGTCATGATGCGCATTGCCCAAGAACTTCCATATAAGGAGATCTCTGAGATAACAGGTATGTCAGAGGGTACGGCAAAGGTGAACTATCACCATGCATTAAAAACCTTGAAGAAATGGCTCAATCATGAATGATTTTGAAAAAAGGATCATGAATTCTTATTTGGGCGGTCCTAATGAGATAAATGAAGATGGTTTTTTGGCCAGGCTCCATGGTAGAGTGTCTGAATCAAAAGATAATCGCCGAACGGTCATAACATCGTTATGCATGTTAATGGTTATCAGTTTAATGACCATTACCCAATTTGGAGCCTCAGATATCCAAGAAGACTACTTATATGATGAAGATATGGAAACATTCTTTGGAACAGACTTTTGGACGGTTAACAGTGATTCTCTGGAATATGATGAATCCTATTTTAATGACATGGCCTATTTCCTATTAGAAGAAGGCTATCTTTGGGAAACGTATGAATTAATCAATGAATTGGAACAAGAAGAGGAGATAAAATTATGAATAAGATCTTATTGGCTTGCATGATCTCTGGTATCATGGCGCAGGGACAAAGGATGGACGATAGAGACCATTGGGATAATGAACACGATCGGCCGGAAAGAGTCGAGAGCATGGTCATATGGCGATTGACAGAAGATCTCGATCTATCATCGGAGCAGGCAGAGAAGTTCTTTCCACGTTTTCGCGAACATCGTGAAGACCTTGACAAGATCGGTAAGGAGGAAAGAGAGATCTTGGGTGACATACGTTTGAAAATTAGAGATGATAAGGATCTGTCAAAGTCAGAGATGGAAAAGGCCGTGAAAAAGGTTTCAGAATTACGTAAGGATCGTGTTGATCTGGAGTCCAAGTTCATTCTAGGAATGGATGACATCCTTTCTCCAACCCAAATGGTTAAATTAAGTGTGTTCAAACATAGACTGATGAATGAGATGAAAGGAGAGATGAGAGGACGAAAGGGAAAAGGGGATAAGAAAAAACATCGAAAAAAAATGAAGCGTGGCAGTCGTAAACGTCGCGGCTTCTAATTGGAGGATCATGCCATGAAAAAAATAAAAATATTAATTCCGTTATCATTATTCCTGATGATTGGTTGTGTTGATAGTGAATCAACGAATGACAATGACTATACTGAATCGCTCCTATTGGAACTTCTTGATAATGATGAGGCTGTCGGAGTAGATGGATTTGACTCAGGTGGGGAGATGGATCTTGACCATGACATTGGTCTTGAGACTGAAGGAGTAGCGCGTACTTTCAGTGATACATTGTCTTTTGGTCAAGGATACCGTATAAGATTTGGACGAGATCTGTTCGATCGTGAGAGGACCGTTGAGTTTGAGACAGGTGAGGATACCGCCATTGGCTTTGTCACACATGTTATCAATGGTGAGTTCATAGCCACTGCCATCGATACGAATCAGGAACAGATAGACTCTCTAAGTTTCACCAAGGAATTCTCAACGATGCTTACCCGTAAGATACGTTTTGTAAAGGTGGATGACCCTTCTAACCCAGATGGCTATAGATGGAAAATAGATGCGCTAACTCCGATGGTAGGTGGTGCAGGAGATAAGGTTGCCATGACCAGTTTGTCTTTTCATGCGTTAGATGACAGTCTTCAAGTGGGTGAATTACTTTATTCTTTCACCGCAGATGAATTGGGAGACCTTTTCATCGATCGTGAATCTTTGCCCGTCTTAACGGCTTTCACTAAGATAGTTGCCTATGCAAATGTAGAGAATATGGGCCCCGAGTATACAATGGACAGTACAGGTGTAGGAGAATGGGTGTTCTTGAATTATGGTAGGAGCAGTCAACAACGCGGCAGAAGACACTTACAAGACTCGGGCATGTTCATCGATGAGGTTATGAATGACAATACGCACTCCGGTGCGATGAGAGTCCATGGACCTGGAGTGGGACAAGTGCGTGGTGTATTTCGTACCTTTACAGAGTCAATAGACCTTGCTACGATGTTCGTATCAGATGGAGAATATAATACCAGTGTATGGTCCATTCCTTATAGGTTAGAAAGACCTTAGATATATTTTACTAAGTTAAACCCCGTCAGACATGAAAAATTGCAAACTGACGGGGTTTTTATTTATATAACCTACTATGTAACGGTAATTTATGGTCATGCCTAGAAGTGGAATAATTTACCTGACATGAAGATCTATAATTTTAGCGCTGGTCCCGCCTGTTTGCCTGAGATGGTATTGAAAGCAGTTCAAGAGGCCGCAACTGACTATAAGGGGCTCGGAATGAGTGTGATGGAGATGAGCCACCGGTCAGCACCTATCATTGATCTTTTCGATGAAGTAACATCAAGAGTGAGAAGGTTACTGGACATACCATCGAATTATCATGTGCTGTGGTTGCAAGGAGGGGCTTCATTGCAGTTTTCCATGATCCCATTAAACCTGCTACCTGATGATGGGAGTGCAGACTATCTTGATACTGGGGCATGGTCATCAAAGGCGATCACAGAATGTAATAGAGTGGGATTTGCCAATGTCATAGGTACTTCAAAAGAGTCTAACTATGCATATATTCCAAAGGAATATGAACAAAATAGTAATTCAAAATATTTTCATATAACTAGTAATAATACAATATATGGAACCCAGTATAATGTAATACCTTACATTATTAACTCTGATTCATTTTTAGTTGCTGATATGTCATCAGACATCTTCTCAAGGCCGGTCGATGTCTCCAAATTTGGACTGATCTATGCAGGTGCCCAGAAGAACATGGGTCCTGCAGGGGTGACTATGGTAATCATTAGGGATGACCTCATTGGAAAGAATTATCGAGATCTGCCATCCATGTTGAACTATGAGACCCACGTGAAGAAACAGTCCATGTTCAATACACCACCTGTTCTATCAGTATTTACTGTCAATGAGACCTTAAGATGGATAGAGGGATTAGGTGGACTCGTGGAAATGAATAAGATCAACAAAAGTAAATCTGATAAACTTTATGGGGAGATAGATGATAGCCCCTTATTCACATCTAATGTGAACAAGGAGGACCGATCAATGATGAACATTCCCTTTGTTTTTATTGATCAATCAAAAGGAGACGATGATTTCTTAAAATTTTGTGATGAAAGAGGACTGAAGACTTTAAAGGGCCATCGATCAGTTGGTGGTTTCAGAGCATCCCTATACAATGCAATGCCTGTAGAAGGTGTTGATGCACTAATATCTGCAATGCGCCAATATGATGGTTGAAATGAATAATATCCAAAAACAATTGATTGTAATAGAGGTCATTGTCATCTCTCTATTTCTTTGGAGATATCATACAGACCAACTGACGATATTGAATGCAATGATCTATTCTTGTGTATATATTGTTTGCATGGCGGGTTGGTTTTACTTTAAAGATAAATGAAGAATGTTAATGTTATCATGAAAAAAAATATTTTAACCATCTCTTTATTTGTGATCAGTTGTTCATCCATCGAACCGGTGGAAAAGGTTTATTTTAATGGCTCTATCTGGACAGGTGACACAAAGAACCCAATGGCAAGTTCAATTATTGTGAGGGGTGAGACCATTGAATATGTAGGTTCGGATGAAATGGCTCTTTCAATGGTTGCTGAAAATGCGACCAGGATAGATCTGGGTGGAAAATTTGTCACGCCAGGATTCATAGATAATCATGTCCATTTCATGACAGGTGGAATGCAACTTGAACAGGTCGATCTATATGATGTAACAAGCAAGGAAGAGTTTCAGAAGCGTGTTTTTGAGATTGACCAACGATTGCCAAAGGACAAGTGGATGGTTGGAGGTAATTGGGACCATGAAAAATGGGGTGGAGACTACCCAGAACGATCATGGATCGATGAAGTTGTCATGGATAGACCTGTTCTTCTAGATCGTTTGGATGGTCACATGGCTCTCGCCAACGGTAAAGCTCTCATGCTTGCAAATATTACGGATTTAACAATCGATCCGAGTGGAGGGATCATCCAAAAGGATGTGAGGGGTCAACCTACAGGAATACTGAAGGATAATGCCATCGACCTCTGTCGAAACCTTATTCCAGATAATACAATGGAAGAATTAGACAAGGCATTGGAGAGAGCCATGGATCATGCTCTTTCCCTGGGCGTAACTCAGGTGCATGACATGGGATCTTGGAAAGACCTTGAGACCTATCAGAGAAATCTTGAAAACGGTGATCTAAAGATCAGGGTTAAGCTATTTACTTGGTATTCCAACTGGAAGGATATTCTAACATATGTTAATGATAATGGTCCAGGAGATGACTGGCTCAAATGGGATGGCATAAAAGGTATGATGGATGGTTCATTGGGCTCAAGAACGGCGTGGATGAACAGTCCCTATCTTCCTGATCATTCATCAACCAGCAAGGAGGTGCTACCTACTGTAGGAATATTGACCATAGAGGATACTCTGGATTTCAAGAGATTGTTAAGAGAAACAGATAAGGCAAAAATTCAACATGCGGTCCATGCAATAGGAGACAAGGCGAACGATTGGATATTGGATGAGTTTGCAAAGATCAGGATGGAAAATGGTGACAGGGATAGGAGAAGTCGCATAGAACATTCCCAACACCTTTCAACGATAGCCATAGATCGATTTTCAAAGGAAAATATCATACCCTCCATGCAGCCCTACCATCTATTTGATGATGGCTCTTGGGCACACAAGAGGATCGAGCATGATCTATTAAGTCGGACCTATGTATTTAGGTCTCTGATCGATGGAGGTGCTAATTTGACCTTTGGCTCTGATTGGACAGTTGCCCCATTGAATCCAATGACGGGGATCTATGCTGCTGTCACTCGCAGAACTCGGGATGGAAAAAATCCAGATGGGTGGTTCCCTAATGAGAAGATAACCGTGGAGGAGGCGCTAAGGTGCTATACTTCCAACAATGCATATGCCGCATTTTGGGATGCCACAACAGGGACCCTTGTTCCTGGAAAAAATGCGGATTTCGTCGTTCATTCACATGATCTATTGAATATCTCTCAAGATGATATTTTAGATTCCAAGGTGCTTCGTACAGTTGTTGGAGGCAGAGACCATTTGTTTGAATGATGAAGAAATGGAAATCATATAACTCCACCTTGGTTGATAATGCTTATGATGCTATAATCATTGGTTCAGGTATTGGTGGCCTTTGTACAGCAGCATTACTTGGACTTAAGGGCAAGCGAGTATTGGTCCTTGAAAAACATTTTAAAATAGGTGGCTGGACACATACATTCAAAAGGAAGGACTATGAGTGGGATGTGGGCATCCATTACATAGGCCAGGTCAATAGACCCAGATCACCCATCAGGAAATTATTTGACATTATATCAGATGGAAAGTTGCAATGGTCAACCATGGATGATAACTATGATAGGATCATATTCCCTGAAAGGCACTATGATCTTGTTGCGCCCAGAGAACGATTTGTTGAGAACATGATATCCTATTTTCCCAAAGAAGAATCAGCGATCAAGACTTACATGGGGCTATTGGATTCTGTCGCAAAAAGTAGTAGGTCATATTTTAGTCAAAAAGCGCTCACTGGAATGCTCGATACCATATCCTATCCATTCATGACCAGAAAATTCTTTAAATATTCGGATAGAACCACACTTGAGGTTCTCTCAGGTCTAACAGAAGATAAACGATTGATTGGTGTTCTTACGGGTCAGTGGGGAGACCACGGTCTGCCTCCTGCACAAAGTAGTTTTGCAATGCATGCCTTTGTTGCAAGACACTACCTCCATGGTGGTAACTATCCTACTGGTACATCACGAAGAATTGCAGAGACCATATCAGATCTAATCGAAAAGAATGATGGCAGTCTATTTGTAAATGCACCTGTTTCATCCATAAAGACGAAAAATGGTAAGGCTGTAGGTGTTGAAATGGAGAATGGTGATGTCATTGGATCAAACAATATCATTAGCAATGCGGGCGTTGTTAATACATTGAGCAAATTATTGAGCGGAAACAATACTGGCCACATGGATCAATTAAAGACCGTTCAGCAGACCAAGAGTTATGCATGCCTCCATCTAGGCCTAGACCATTCTGCAGAAGATCTAGGGATAAAGAATACAAATCTTTGGATCTATCCAGACTATGATCATGATAGAGTTGTGCAGGACTATATTGATGACCCTGATGCTGACTTTCCAGTTGTCTATGTTTCCTTTCCTTCAGCAAAGGATGAGGCTTGGAGTAAAAAACATCCCAATAAGGCAACAATGGAGGCCATTACATTAAGCCGATGGAGTTGGTATGATAAATGGCAACATCTTGAATGGAAAAAAAGGGGAATGGAGTATGAGGATGGCAAGGATGAACTATCGACCCGGATATTGGATGTTGTCACAAAAAATGTTCCAGGCATAGAGGAGCATATTGATCATCAGGAATTATCAACACCATTGACCGTTAGAGATCTTGCGAATTATGAAAAAGGTGAGATGTATGGATTAGACCACTCGCCCCGGAGATTCAGGCAGAGGTGGCTAAGACCTCAGTCCAGCATGAAAAACCTTTACTTTGTGGGCCAAGACATTACAACTGTTGGGGTCTCAAGTGCCTTGTTTTCTGGATTATTGACAGCATCCACGGTCCTAGGAAAGGATCTGTCAAATATCTTGAAGGACTAAGCATGCTCAAAGGGAATGTAATGATGGCCATTTCATTTAAATTCCTTTTGGTACAGAGCCTCCTATTCACTTCTTTATTTGCAAAGACAAAGCCCATCAAAGGTAGAGTGGTAAGTGACTCGAATGTCTATCTTTCAAACGTCAAGATAGAATCATCACCATCTTCGACCAATACCAGTTCAAATGAGAACGGTGAATTCTCTTTTGACATACCGATCAAGGACAGAGAACTCAGTTTCACACTTCGTGGTTATCATCCCCTTACTTTGGATGTGATTCCTTTTAAAAATGATTCAGAGGTAACCCTCATTGAGGTGATAGAGGTCGATTATCTTGATTCTATAGATACATCAATAAGATTTGTTTTGTCTAGAGAAGGAGAAAACATATTGGCCTTTGACATGGATGATATGTCAAGCAAGGGTTTTAATCGAATGGAGTCCATTATGTCATGGGACAAATTTATTTTTAAAGGTGATGGAATGGATGGTGAGAGTACATTCATGATAGATGGAACATCTAATGAAGAACTTGATGTGTTCTACAATAATATTAAGATCAATAACATGGATGATCCTCTATTGAATCTTGTGCCAATATCAAATACAGGTCTATCAGAAATAATCATCACAAATGGTGGATATAGCAAATTTTCTGCTTCATCGCACTCTATCAATTACATCCCAACTATAAATTATGATAATAAATTAGAATTACATGGTTACCAGAATTCAAAAAACAATATGGGATATAATGGTTTTGGATCCTTGGGAATAAAACATGCAACCATCAATGGGGGGCTCTCAGGGCAAGAATACCAATCCTTTTACTCAGACACAGTTCGATCTGAGATTACTACTATGACAAAAAATTATTTTTCGAACATAGGATTG
>CAYZJY010000069.1:7524-9584 GCA_964478995.1 uncultured bacterium | reverse complement strand
TGCCGTAGTAAGTGGATATGACAACGGTTTCCAATATGTCACAGATGAAATTCTTGTTTATGATGTTACATATCATAAAGGAAGAGGTCTTGTCATCTTCAATGGAATGAGCACTCCCCCTGCTTGGGGAAATCCATTCTCTTGGGGCGGGGCTGAGATGTATGTCAATGAAGGTGGTGGATACAATCCGTGGACCAATACTCTTACCTATGTTCAAGAAGATGCATGGTCAGGAGGTGGATTCAACATGACACCACCAGTTGATTTCTCGAGTGGTTCAGAATGGAAATATGATTCTCTATCATTTCACATGTGGTCAGAGGCTGAAGCACCCACGCTTAGGCTTCAATTTGAGGATGGTACGGACAAGGTTGGCATTAATTTTACGCCAAAGCCAACAGGTGGTTGGCACTATTACAAATTTGCATTAGCAGATTTTTCTTACTGGGATGGTTCTACTGCTTTTGATACAAGTGCCGTGACCGTATTTCAAGTGCTTTCTGAAGGAAATGGTGCCTCAGGCAGAACATTTCATTTTGATAACGTATGGACTGGCAGTTCCCAACTTGCATACAAGGAGAACTCCACAAAATACATTGGTACAAATCTTGTGTTGAATGATGAGGATGACGGAATTCCAAATTATTGGACCTTGAATCCCATTGGCACGATCGAGACGGATGTTTTCGATGGTCTTCAATTAGAAATAGATGGTTACCAAGAGATCCCAGAGTACAGTTATGAAAACTCTGACTGGGTCAATGGCAATGGCATCATGAGGGTCACTCCCTCCGAGGCTGAGGGCATAAAAATGGCTTGGAAATATCAAGTCGTGTTTACTGATGACGATTCTGCCTATGTAGGCATTGCAACATCTGGAACGGTCCGAGATGAACTCGGACAGTCCATTGGATCACAAAAGATCTCAAATCCAGCACTTAGTTTTTACGTTCAGAATACATCCTTTGTTGATTCAGCAGGTCAATACGAACTCATGGACATGGTCGTATATGATTTGGATGACAATGATACATTTAACATTTTCATTGATAAGGTCTTTGTGGGAGCCACGGGTAGTAACCGTTGGAGAGGAACAGCCTTTGTACTTGATTTTCAACTTGCCACGGAAGAGACCTTTCCCGAGCCTGGAGATGTATATCAATTGGATTGGAAACGACCATTTTATCAGACTGATACCATTAGATTCACAGTAAATGAAAATCAAGGCCTGGACGTGAATGCCTTGGCAAGTGGCATGGAAGACATCAAAGTGGTCCCTAATCCATATGTAATGACAAACATGATGGAAGAGGCGGTTACCAACCCATACCTCAATCAAAGAAGAAAATTATTATTCACACATATTCCCGCAGAATGCACAATAAAGATATTTACAGTGAGCGGAGTTTTAGTTGATGAGATCAAGGTACAGAATGCACCTGATCAAGGTATTGTGCACTGGGACATGCTCACCAGGGAGAGCCTTGAGATCGCAGCAGGAATGTACATATATCATGTGGAGTCCACTGTGACAGGTGATTCAAAGTTAGGAAAGTTTGCGGTGATCAAATGATGCGCATTTTACAAAAAGCACTGCTCCTTTATTTCATGTTATCCATGCCAATAGATGCGCAGATGATCAACAGATATGGGACCACAACTGCAAATTTCCTTGAGATAGGCGTTGGCAGTGATGGTAGTGCCATGGGTGAGGCATTTGTTGCAGTGACCAGTGGCATATCTTCCATTTACTGGAACCCGGCAGGTCTTGCTAATTTAGAAAAATCCACCGTCGCCTTCATGATGCATCCTTGGATCGTTGACATCAACATGCTTTTCACTGGCGGTGCGTTCATTGTACCAGGTATTGGAAACATAGGTTTTGGCATTACCCAAATGGATTATGGCGAGATGCCTGTCACGACTCTCGAGTATCAAGAGGGTACAGGGGAGAATTTCACTGCGAGTGACCTGGCTGCTTCTTTGACCTTCTCGCGAAAGATCGTATCCTGGTTCGCATTTGGATCATCTTTAAAATACATCAGGTCAAATATTTGGCA
>CAYZJY010000069.1:0-7424 GCA_964478995.1 uncultured bacterium | reverse complement strand
ATAGACTACGCATACAAGAGTATGGGCATATTGGGAGATGTTCATGCATATACGGTGGGTTTTTCTTTCTGATCAACTATGATACGGGCTCTGTCCTGCATCACGTTTGCTATAATAGTATCTAGTTGTTCTAGTTCTGATGAACAGATTAATGAGAAACAGACTCTTGCTTATGTAGGAAATAGGACCATAACCATTCAAGATTTTATTCGAAGGGCTGAATATTCCATGAGGCCTGCTTATTGTCGTCAATCCAATTACGTGCACAAAAAAATTGTTTTAAACTCATTGATTGCCGAAAAGATGACAGCACTTGAGATGGATAAAAAAAGCGATGATATATTGGAAAGTACCAATTTTCGAAAATTTCTAATGGGAAGAAGAGAACAGGCGATGCGACAAGTATTCTATAATGATTCTTTTTATGATTCAGTATCATTATCAGAAGATGACATCATGGAACGTTATGCCCTGGCAGGTAGAACCATACAGATCGAATATTTAAGTCTTCCAGATTTGGACATGGTTCAAAAATTCAAAGAACTACTCAATGATGACATGTCCTTGGATTCGATCTATTCATATCTTTGGCAGGGAGATGTACCTTCGCGCACTATCAATTGGTTTGATCGTGAGCCAGAGATGATACATGACGGACTCTTTAGGGAAGATCTTGAAAAGGGTGAGGTGATTGGACCATTCATGATAGATGATAACAGTTATCTTGTTATCCAAGTCGAGGGTTGGGTTGATCAACCAGTCATTACAAAGGAGGAACAAGGACTACGCTGGAACGATGTTAGTGTAAGATTGACTGAGAAGATCGCCACTGCCAAATATAAGAGTTATGTGAGTGATCTAATGTCAGATAAAAAGATGGAGTTGGAACCAGAGACATTTAATTCATATGCTACGATCGCAGGTGATTATTATCTGAAGGATGAAAAAGACAAAAAGATAGCACTTAACCAAGCCATTTGGGACAATGTCAAGCAAGTTGATCTACAACCATTTAATGATCCAGGAAATCTAGATCCATCAGCAATTTTATTTCGATATGATGGCAGATCTTATAGTGTAGGGGACCTTAATGAAATGTTAAGATCACATCCTCTTGTATTTCGAAAGAGAAAGATGAGCAAGGGAGAGTTCCGATCACAATTGAAATTTTCAATAGCAGATCTATTGAGGGATGTAGAGTTAACTCAGATATGTTATGAATTAGGATTAGACAATGATTGGAGAGTCCAATCCAATGAATTCCTCTGGAATGATGCCTATGCCAGCAAAAGATATATGGAGATACATGGATTGGACGACAGTTTGACAGATGAAGAATTACTTGGTCATTTTGATCCGATCATTGATTCCTTGCAGCACGCATATTCCAAACAGATAAAGATAAACATGGATGCTTTTGAGAAAATTGAACTTTCTTCCACTGACATGTTGGTCACACAAAGGGGCTTACCCTATCCAATTGTTGTTCCATCATTCCCTATTATAACCTCTGATAACCGCTTAGATTATGGATCGATAATAAAATAGAACATGCGAAATATTATATTAATAACTCTTTTCTTAGGTCTATGTCAAGGACAACTATATAGAGGAGCGGAACTAAGAACATTGGAACCGGTTCTCTATGGTAAATTTGAAGCAAGATACAAGCCTGCCCAAGGGGATGGTGTGCTATCATCATTTTTTACCTATAATGATAGTTGCTGTTCTGAAACGCCATGGAATGAAATAGACATTGAACTTCTTGGAAGATATGATCATGTCATAGATTTTAATACGATTACCTGGGGACAAAGTTCGCATATTCGTCAGCACTACATACCATTTAACCCCCATGTAGATTTTCATTCATATGGTTTTGAATGGACTCCCGACTACGTTGCTTGGTTCATTGATGGAGAGGAAGTATATAGGCAGACCGGTGGGCATATTGATGAGTTGCACTATTCACAGAAGATCATGATGAATATTTGGAATCCTGTCTATGATGATTGGGTTGGCGGTTGGGATGAAAGAGTTCTGCCAAGATTTGCATTCTATGATTATGTCAGTTATGCATCGTATACACCCGGTGAGGGGAATATTGGAACTGATTCTAATTTTACATTAATGTGGCAGGATGATTTTAATGTTTTTGATTCTAATCGATGGGAAAAAAGTCATGACCATACTTGGGGCGGAAACCAATCATTGTTCATAGAAGATAATGTTGTTTTTCAAGATGGATACATGATCCTTTGTTTGACCAATATCACTGAAACAGGAATGGTTGATAATACAATACCGTCTGCGCTTTGGGCCATGCATCATGGTGATTTCATTGACGTACGTTTTTCCGAGGAATTAAGCCTATCTAGTGCAGAGCAGATCAACAATTATAGTTTGGCAGGGGTTACTTTTGATCTTGCAGAGTTAATGGAAGACCAGCGCACTGTTAAACTCACAATGAATACGGACCAGTTTGATGCAACGACCATGGGAGTATTTAACATTGAGGATGATAATGAACCACCGAATATCGTTGACTGGCAAATAGTATGGATCGATTCTCCAGAACCCATGAGTCATGCAATGATAAATGTAGGAGGAGATAGTGTATCTATTTATGCAAATGATCAGGTTTGGGGACCCAGTAGACAATATGGTCACGAAGGAGGAAACTATCAGGTCATTGATGAGTCAATTGAGATTGATGGTACGACGAATGATGCTATCTATAGGTCATCATTGAACAGGGTTGCGGGGTACAAGGTAAGATTGACTCCTGGATTCTATAATTTGAATTTGATGTTCTCTGACAACCATTATTCTGATCCTGGAGATCGAATATTTGATATCATGATTGAAGACAGTCTTTGGGTAAATGATCTAGACGTGATCGATGAGGTAGGAAGCATGGCCGCGCATGAGGTTCTCCTTGAAAGAATATTGGTTGAAGATGGGACGTTGGACATTTATTTCTCTGCAGAAACATATGGAGTGGGCTACACCCATGCCGGACCCTTTCTAAATGGGATGGTGATTGGACTAGATGAGGCATTATCAATTACCACTCCTACTCCAGAAAAGTTTCACTTGAGAAAGCCATATCCAAATCCATTTAATAATAATTTAAAAATACCGATTGAATTGATGGAAGATTCGCAGGTGAGGATCGATGTCATGGATGTTTCTGGTCGAATGATCGATATGATCTTTGATGGTAAATTGACATCTGGTAGTCATATATTAGAATGGAATAGCAAGACACATGCGAGCGGCATGTATGTTTTGAAAATAAACATTGACCAAACACATCATTATGAAAAAACGATCTTACTTAAATAAAGTATTCATATTGTTAATGACAATATCCTGCATTTACTCTAGGCCATATAAGGGTGGAGAGTTAAGGACTTTGGATACCTTTCGCTATGGAAGATATGAGGTTAGTATGAGGTCTGCCTCTGGAAGTGGTATTGTAAGTTCCTTTTTCACCTATAGAGATTACTGGGAAGAAGGGCTAAGTGGTGGTCAACATTGGAATGAGATCGATTGGGAATTCTTAGGGCAACATGACGACAAGGCCTCCACCAATATCATCATTCAAAACCAATGGGATTATGTTCAGGAATTGGACATTGATTTTGATCCACATGAAGATCTTCACACTTATGCAATTGAATGGACTCCAAATAATGTACTCTTTTTCATTGATGATCAACTGGTACGCACCGTGGATAATTTTTATGCAGATTCCTTGTATCACTATCACAAGATCATGATGAACCTTTGGCAACCTACAGCATCAAGTTGGGTAGGGCAGTTCGACCCTGACATACTACCCGTATATGCATTTTATGATTGGGTAAAGTATTATGCCTATGTTCCAGGTTCAGGTAATACAGGAACAAATAATGATTTCATTCTTCTTTGGACCGATGAATTTGATCACATGGACCCCACACGTTGGGAGCGTGCAACCCACACTTTTGATGGAAATAATGTAGATTTCATCGAGGAGAATGTTGTGTTTCAAGGAGGTTACATGATATTATGCTTAACAACTCCTGGGAATACAGGATATAATGGTGATCCCTTGGAAAACACATTAGATGATCTCCCGCACTCCATGTCGATTGGTAGAGCCTATCCAAACCCATTCAATAGTTACATGAAAATTCCAATTGCCATCAGCAATTCAGTGTTGATCGATTATACGATATATGACATGAAGGGAAGAGTTATCAAGATCGTGAAGAATGGACATGCATCAGGTGTGAGTTCCATTGAATGGAATGGTAGAGACCAAAACGGTATCCCAGTACCATCAGGGACCTACTTTTTCAAATTTAATGATATTGACAATGCACCAATCCAAAAGATCCTTTATTTAAAGTAAAAATGAAAATAAAACTTCGATCAAGAATAGTTCTATTGGTTCTTTTTTTTGGATGTTCTGATTCTGAAAAAGAGAATGCTGTTGTAGAGATTGTACCTGAAATATCGGAGTGGGTCGAGGTATGGTCAGATGAGTTTGATGATGAGAACCTTGACATGTCTAAATGGAATATCCTACGCTGGAGACCAGGATGGGTCAATAATGAGCAACAGGCTTATACAAATAGAGATACGAATATTTATTTGGAAGATGGTAAACTGGTCATACAGGGCTTGATAGAGCCAGGCTATCATGATGTGGATCACAACGGTAACCACTACAATGCAGATTATACTTCAGGTAGGATAAATACAGATGACAAATTTTCATGGACATATGGACGCTTTGACATAAAAGCAAAACTACCTAAGGGGAATGGTTCTTGGCCAGCAATTTGGATGCTGGGAGAGAGCATATCGAGTGTAGGATGGCCAGATTGTGGAGAGATAGATATCATGGAACATGTTGGTTTTGATGATGGAAAGATCCATGGCTCCATACATACTGAGGACTACAATCACATGATCAATACTCAACGATCGGGTTCAACATTGATAAGCACTGCCACTGAATCCTTTCATGTCTATTCATTGGAGTGGAGTCCAACATATATTCGTTATCTTGTAGATGACCAACCTTTCTTTTTCGTTTACAATGATAGTAATGGTGATGTTTCAAAATGGCCATTTGATGCACCGCATTACATGATCTTGAATCTTGCAATTGGGGGAGATTGGGGAGGAATACAAGGAATTGACCCAAGTTCTTTCCCCATGAGAATGCTTGTTGATCATGTTCGAGTTTTTGAACGATCAGAAGAATTTGGAGATTTGAATGTTACTTTTCAGGTTGACATGGAAAACATGAATGTAAGCGGAACAGGAGTGTGGGTCTCAGGAGGAAACATAAGTTCTGGAAGTCCTGGAGGATTGAACATGCAACCCGTTGAAGGTAGCGATGTCTGGAAGACCACATTAATCTTACCACCCAATTCTACTTTTACCTATAAATTCAGGAATGGATATTTCCCTGATACTTGGTCTGGAGGTTGGGAAACCATAAGTGATGAATGTGGTGTTGGCCAGTATAACGATCGATCTATTTCTTTGGGTCAGTCTGATACGACCTTGTCCATCGTATGTTTTAGTGAGTGCTTGGAATGCAATTAAACTTTTTTGAGATGAGCAAATGTTAAAGAAAATTTTAATGGGTCTAGTATTGATCTCAGCCTTACTGGGTCAAGGATTTCTCCATGTGAGCGATGGTCAGATCGTCGAGGGGAATGGCGATCCTATTCTATTAAGAGGCTTTGGACTTGGCGGTTGGCTGGTCCCTGAGGGTTACATGCTTCATAACCAGGCCTGGATAGAAGGGTTTGAGTCACCAACACAGATCGAGGAGCATGTAGAGGACCTGATTGGTCCAGAATTAGCGGCTCAATTTTGGGAATTATATCGTCAAAATTATGTAGCACAAGCAGACATTGATCAAATCGCAGAATGGGGATTCAATCACATAAGGATCCCATTTCATTATAAGCAATTTCATGCTCAATCAGACTCAGAGACTCCCATTGGTTATCAGATCATTGATGAGTTGATCACTTGGTGTGAGCCATACGGCATGTACATCATCCTAGACATGCATTGTGCACCGGGTGCACAGAATGGGGGACCCATTAGTGATAGTGATGGTACCGCTCGTTTATGGTTGGAGGAAGAGAACAAAGAACTAGCCATTCAGATATGGAGGGAGATAGCAGATTATTATGCTGATGAGACGTTGATCGGAGGCTATGATCTGATCAATGAACCTGTTTTACCTGAAGGTGTTAGTCTTGAAGAATTCAGGCAGTTATACATAGACATAACAAATGCCATTAGAGAAGTGGATGACAATCATATTGTTTATGTAGAAGGGAATTGGTATGGAACAGATTTTTCTGGTCTAACACCACCTTGGGATGATAACATGTCCTACTCATTTCATAAATACTGGGGAGAGACAACCCTCTCCACCATTCAGTCCTACATCAGCATGAGTAATCAATATGGTATTCCACTATGGATGGGTGAGTCAGGCGAGAATTCAAACCACTGGTATTATGAAGTATTCAAATTATTAGAAGAAAATGACATAGGTTGGAATTTTTGGACACACAAGAAAGTTGCAAAGATCTCTAGTCCTTTTTCAGCACTTGTAACCCCTCAATATCAGACTCTGATAGACTACTGGAGTGGAAATGGCTCCCAGCCATCTTCAGCCTATGCCGAGGCAGCTCTATTGAGTTTTGCCAATAGCCTAAAGATCGAGAATTGTGATGTGCTTCCAGGTGTCATTGCCTCTCTTACTGATCCTGAATATGGTGAAATTTCAAAACCCTATTCATACCACTCCATTCCGGGAATCATACCCGCAGTGGAGTATGACATAGGTGCATGGGGAGTTTCTTATACAGATGGTGATTATTATAATAATGGTGATGGTAACTACAATGATGGTTGGACATATAGAAATGATGGAGTCGACATTGAGTCTAATAATGGATCCAATAGTACTCACCCCTACAATGTTGGTTGGACGGACGCTGGGGAATGGCTTGGTTATACGATCCAGGATGTGACCCTAGGGACGTATGATCTAAAGTTGAGAGTGGCTGCCCCTAACTCTGGTGGCATGTTCTTTGTCCAATTGGATGGCGTCAATCTTGCGGTTGTAGATGTTCCCAGCACGGGTGGTTGGTATGATTGGCAAGACATGTTGATACCTGATGTTGAGGTTTCAAGTGGTGAGCAATTCCTAAAGATACAGATCGTACAGGCAGGTTTCAACATTGAAAGGATCAAGTTTGAATCACTTGTATCGACCCAAGATGAACCGATCAATGTAAATAGATTCAAACTTGATGAGCCCTTCCCCAATCCTTTTAATCCAAAGGTCAATATAAAACTTAGTGTTAGTGAGAAAGGGGAACATGTTGCCC
>CAYZJY010000068.1:0-10740 GCA_964478995.1 uncultured bacterium | reverse complement strand
GATTCAGCATAGTCAGTAATACGAAACATCCACTGACGCATGGGTTTTCTAATGACCGGATGTCCTCCTATTTCTGACTTTCCATCTACTACTTCTTCATTTGCAAGAACTGCTTTTAATTCAGGACACCAATTGACTGGTACCTCTGCCTCATATGCCAATCCTTTATTGTATAATTGTAAAAAGATCCATTGGGTCCATTTGTAATATCTCTCATCAGTAGTATTGATCTCTCTATCCCAATCATAACTAAAACCAAGCATTTTTATCTGACGTTTAAAATTCTTGACATTTTCCTCAGTTGTGATCTTTGGATGCGTACCAGTTTTAATGGCATATTGTTCTGCTGGAAGGCCAAATGCATCCCATCCCATGGGGTGTAGTACATTATACCCTTGAAGCCTTTTATAACGAGAATAGATATCCGTTGCTGTATATCCAAGCGGATGGCCAACATGCAGTCCTGATCCTGAGGGATATGGAAACATGTCCAAGACATAAAGTTTTTCCTTATTGGGGTCAACCTCAGCCTTGAAGGTCTTTTCATCCTCCCAGTGCTTTTGCCACTTGGACTCGATTTTCAAATGATCATATTGCATAAAAAAAGGGACCTGAAATTAATCTCAGGTCCCTTGATATGAAAAAGGTCTTTCTAGATCAAAACATGAATGATAATCCAAAGGTGATATTCTCATCCTTGGACTTATATGGCATCCCAGTCTCTGGGTTTATTAATTTCGTACCATCGTACCGAGAATTATACTTATTTGTATAATTCAAATCTATTGTCAACGCCTCATAGAAAGTTGCCAGAGATACCTTTAACTCATGTTCGAGAAGATAATCATCAAAATTATCCATCCTAGGTTTATAGTAAAATCTATAATCAAGAACTAGATTATTATCAAAAAGTTTTACTTTGATCTTAGGTCTAATGGAATGGCGAAAGAATTCTTCTGCAGGAGTTTCTGTTGAATCTGTATAATAATAGTAGGCCGCCGAATCGGTATAAACATAAAAATCATCACCGTAGTAGGCATCATAATAATAGTAGTTTGTATCTACTGCAACAGAATCTGTATAGTAAAAATCTCCACTAGATACATTACCATTAAGGTCATAGGCTGCTGAATCACCATATTCATAGTATAGATAATCTTCTTTTTCAAAAAGAAACGCATAACTGACGGATAGGCCAAAAGGCAGCCCGACCTTTGCTCCTAGACCATAATTCAATCTATCTTCAAGGCCTATTACATTATCAAAAGATTTTTGAAAGAATAAAAAGGGTGAAAATCTTTGATTAGCCCAAACGTCAAATTTCAAGGTTAAGGCCTGGTCATCTGTAAAAGACTCTCCATCTAATTCATCATCACTTCTATTAAAATCAAATAGAAATTCTGTATCCTTAAATGGACCCAGGTCACCGATTAATGTATAATTAAATCCGTAGTAGAGAGATAAAAAATCAGTATTTCCCTTATCTTGAGAATAACTGATATCGACACTGGTGTACATTTCCTTTCCGCTTTCCTCCTCTTCAACTGCAGTAGTATCCGCATCCTGAGCAAAAGATATTGAGAATAAAAGAATGGAAAGAATAATGCCTTTGGTTTTTTGGTATGTAAGCATTGTTTTTTTCCTATGTTTTAACACACTAATAATAAATGGATTTGGGCAAATAAAAAAGGGTACGATAACGTACCCTTTTATATTTACTTGAAAAAGATGTAAGGTTACTTAGAACCGAATACTTTTGAGAAAAAGCCTTTCTTCTTCTTTTTACCTTTACCGGAAATTTTCTTTCCTTTCTTCTTTTTCTTTTTCACGTCTGCACTAGCAAAGATAGCATCATTACTATCTTGTTCTATAGCGAACTCTACTTGGTCAGCGTTGACCGTAGTTTCAGCTGGCAATACGGCTACAAGAGCCAATGCTACTAGTGTAGAAACGATTGATTTGAATAAGCGAGTCATATGAACTCTCCTTTTCTATTTTCGTTTTGGTTAACCATAAACTGTCAAAATCTTTTGACCAGTCCGACTGAATATATCTGCCATATTGGTAATTTGTCAAGATTTATTCATATGTCCCATTTCTGTGTGTGATAAAAAACACATTGAAAGAAATAATATATGGTTTTCAAAGGATATTATTTTTTTTAATATTCCGAGCTAATTTTTTGGAACTTTATAACCATTCATTGATATAAGGCATTTTACCAAGGAGCAAATTGAATGATTCAAATAGATAACCTATCTAAGAATTATGGTACTGTCCAGGCAGTAAATTCAATATCATTCTCTCTAAATGATGGAGAGATAGTTGGGTTTTTAGGTGCCAATGGTGCCGGTAAGAGCACTACCCTAAAAATGATAACCGGATACATAACCCCCAGTTCTGGTAACGTACACATAGGTGATAAGAACATAATAGATGATTGCATAGATATTCAGAAGATGGTTGGATATTTACCAGAGTTAAATCCCCTCTATGCAGAGATGAAGGTCCATGAGTATTTAAAGTTTCATGCTTCCATCAGGGGAATAACCGGCAATAAGTTTACTGAGTCTTTGAAGAAAGTCGTAAGAGAATGTGGACTGCAGGGCGTGGTTCATCGAACCATAGGAAATTGTTCAAAAGGATATAAACAAAGGATCGGACTTGCAGCAGCGATGATCCATGACCCTAAGATCTTGATCTTGGATGAGCCAGTGACCGGCCTTGACCCAAACCAGATCGTTGAGATACGTGGTCTTATCAAAAAACTTGGTAGAGAAAAACTTGTTTTAATGTCTTCTCATATCCTTCAGGAAATTCAAGCAACTGTTGACCGAATCATCATTATAGATGAAGGTAAGATCGTTGCTGATGGCACCAGTGATGAGTTGATATCTGGTGCACAAGGTATGACACAACTCCATCTTGAGATATCAAATACTGAAGAGAACATAATTCAAAAAATGAAAACAGCAATACCAGGAGTGAAATTAAAAAACGTATCAAAAAATAATGATTATTATAATATTCAAATAGAATACCCTAATGATATTGACCCTAGAAAAGATATCTTTAATTATGCTGTTGAAAATTCATGCATAATAACAGAAATGAGAGTGACAGAGAAAAACTTGGAAGATATATTTAGAAACTTAACTGGTCGTGTAGATGAAGGAGGCAATGGTGAATAACATCCTAACGATCTTTAAAAAAGAACTACATTCCTTTTTTACTAGTCCAATGGCCTATATTTTTCTTGTCGTATTCGCATTGATCAATGGCTACTTTTTTAACATACAATTCTTCCTAATAAATGAGTCGGACATGAGGGTATTATTTGGCATAGTTCCTCTGGTATACCTCTTCTTCATTCCAGCTGTCTCAATGGGATTGATATCCAGGGAGAAAAGTTTAGGTACCATAGAGATCATATCAACCATGCCCATACTTGAAAGGGACATTGTCATAGGCAAATATTTGGCAGGTTTTGTTTTGATCCTCTTAGGATTGGTTACTACCTTGATACATTATTTGACATTATGCTATGTTGGATCATCGATTGACCATGGGGCTGTTTTTACAGGTTACATAGGGCTTGCACTTTTGGGTGGTGTTTATACTGCAGTAAGCCTTTTCGCCAGTAGTTTAACAGATAATCAGGTCATAGCATTTATCATCGGAATAGCTATAGTCTTGATCTTCTTCATGATGGACAAACTCCTCTTTTTTGTCCCTTCATCCATGAGCAGCGTCGTTCAATTTTTAAGTACTGATTTCCACTTGTCAAACATGTCAAGGGGTGTTCTTGATACTAGAAATCTTATTTATTTTTTCTCGGTGATCGGATTCTTTTTGTCTATCACTACCAGAATCTTAGAATCTCGTAAATGGAACTGAACCAATGCTAATTAAAAATAAAAATTCTTTCCTTCTTAATCTGATCTCAAGAGATAGATTTCACCGTTTTGACCTAACGGATAACAAAAAGTTCTCTCTCTCGTCATCTAGTGAATCCATAGTATCAAAACTTGATGATCGCTTGACCATCAAGGTCTACTTCTCAGATGATCTGCCAAGTGAGTTAGGAAACACCAGACGATTTTTACAGGACATACTTGAGGAATACCAGGCACTTTCTAATGATATAAGTTTCTTTTTCCATGATCCAGAATCGGATACTGAATTAGAAGAACAGGCCAGAAAGGATGGAATCCAACCAGTTCAGATGCAGGCACTGGAGAATGATCAAATGGTCGTTAAAAAGGTCTATCTTGGCATGGTTCTGCTCTTTGAGAACAAAAAAGAGATCATTCCACTTATACAGACTACTGCTGGTTTGGAATACATGATAAGTACGAAGATAAAGTCTCTCATCAATATTGATAAAAAAAGTATAGGGCTGGTGCATCTTGATGAAACGAATAAGCCAAAGACAGACAATCTGACCTCGCAACTTAATCAACACTATAACTTTAGGTCCATAGACCCAAAGGGTGCCATCCCCAATAATATTGATGTTATCCTTGTTAGCGGAGCAATTGATACAGTAGATACAAACACCATTGCCAATCTAGCCTCCCATCTAAACAGTGGTAAAAGAATATTATTTACCCAAAGTGGTGTAAATGCTGATATACAGACCCAACAGGCTTTTCCCATTGAATCGAACATTTTTGAATTTCTGAGTAATTACGATCTTGAACTTCAAAAGAATCTAGTATTAGATGCAAAATGCGGAAATGTTCAAGTGCAACAATCCGTTGGCCTTTTTCGCATGAATCGTGCTGTTCAATACCCATTTTTTCCAATAATTGATACTTTTAATGCATCTGATTCCATAACAAGGGTCATTGTTAATAAACTTGAACAGGTACTCCCACTATTCCCTAGTGAGATCAAAATAGATACAATAAAAAATGATGGTGTCTCATCGGTTTCAAGTATTTTCTCATCATCTAATAATAGTGGTAGCATTGAATCAAACTTCATGCTCAGTCCTGACCCACAACAAAACCCATTCATCAAAATGCTTGGTCAAAAAGGAAAAATTCTTGCGGCTTCTTCTAGGTTGGAAAATGGCGGAGAGATAATGCTCATATCTGACTCTAGATTTTTGAGTGATGAAGGTGGAATGTCAATTCCTGATAACATGGTCTTCTTAATGAATGCAGTTGATTATCTTGCTGGAGATGAAGACCTGATCTCATTAAGATCTAGAGAAGTTACAAGCCGCCCACTGGATATTTTAAAACTCTCAGATGAAGAAGAATTATCGATGTCACAGGATGATAAGGATAAGAATAAGGATCGAATAAAAAAGAGATGGAAACTGGCCAATTTGATTCTCCCATCTTTATTGATCATTGGATTTGGATTTTTACGAATTAGAAAAGAAAAGAATCAAGCGGAGGTTCTAAAACAGATCTATGACTAACACAATAAAATACGGTATAGGAGCAATAGTGATCCTGTTGCTTCTATTTTTCACTAATCAGAGTTCCCAGAAATCATATAACCTTGATGGGAAACCCATCTTTTCTGGAAATAATGAAGATATTTTTAGAGTTTTACTCACAGAAAATGATGATGTGTTAGAACTGGTTCGTTCTGATACAACATGGACCATCACGCAAGCGGACTCGTTCAAGGTCAAAGATTTTCAAATGGAGAAATTATTTGATCGCCTTTTAAAGGTTGAACAAGAAATGTTGATATCATCAAAAAGTGAAAAATGGGAAAAATTTGGCGTTGATGACTCATTGGGCAGACATTTACAAGTATTTGATGAAAATGATAATGAGTTGATACATTATGTCTTTGGTAATTCAGGCCAGGACTATCAACATAATTACATTAGAAAAAACATGTCCAATGATGTCTATCGTACAAATGACAATGTTTATTTTTTATTAAATACCAATACTACCTATTGGGGTGAGAAACCTAAAGCACCAGACTCTAAAGACATGGATGAAAATTAATTCAGGACTGCATTTGCCGGTTACCCTCCTATACCCTCCAACTGGTGATGCAGTCTCTGGATAATGAGTATTAAATTTCCCCATCATTAAAATGAAAAGTTCTAACAAACAAATATTAGTGGTTGGTGATAGAATTTTGATCAGACCTGATACGGGTGAATCAAAATCCCCTGCTGGTTTATATTTACCACCAAGTGTCATAGAAAAACAAGAAGTGCGCGGAGGAATGGTTGTAGAAGTTGGTCCAGGTATACCTCTTGGTAGTCCCGATGGGACTTTTGAAGAGCCTTGGAAGGATAAAAAGTCAGATGTCAAATACATCCCAACTCAGGCCGAAATAGGAGACTATGCTCTTTTCCTAGGTAAAGCAAGCATCGAGATAAAGATAGAGGAAAAAGATTACCTGATCGTATCTCAATCTGCGATCCTTATTCTCATACGAGATGATCTAGGCCGTGTTCTTGCCTAATTTCCTATCATGCACTAATAATTCAAGTCCCTTTCCCGCCTTTTCTCTAAGACTCTCATCATAGAGAGATGACAATTCAGTTGATTCTGGGTTTATCTCTATGCAATATGCACCAGAGGCTTTTGCAAGTTTTGGGAAACCAGCTGCCGGCCATACGACTGCACTTGTTCCAATGCTTATGAATAGGTCACAGTTTCTTATGGCCTCAGTTGCATTTTGAACTGTCATTTCATCAAGCATGTCCTGAAACCAAATAATATCAGGGCGCAAGAAATTTCCGCAACTGCAATACCGTGTTGCATACTTGCCATTTTCTAGGTCTTCAATGATGATGGTTTCTTTCATACATCTCATTTTCCATAGACTACCATGCAATTCTATGACAGATGGAGATAGTGCTCTTTGATGCATTCCATCAATGTTTTGAGTCACGATCTTTGTTTGTGGAAGAACATCTTGGACCTTTTTAATTAAATGATGTCCAATATGTGGGTCACATTTCAATGCTTCAATACGCCTTAGTTCATGAAAATCCAAAACCATGTCAGGATCATTCTTAAAAGCCTCTTCACAAGCGTACTTCTCCCACCTATACTCATTCCATATGCCACCTCTCCCCCTGTATGTTGGCACCCCAGACTCGGCCGACATTCCGGCTCCTGTAAAGAATACAATTTGGTTATATTCTGATAGTTCCATTGAGGAAATATATAGGATCTAACAAATGGATCAATTCTAATTAAATCCCATTTTTTGTTTAAGGATTGAAAATTCTTGATCTTCCGATAGATCATCAAAGATGGGATGTATGTTAATGTACTTTGGTACCTCGTATTCTTTTATTTGTGCATCTAGCATGGTCAATGCTAATTGTTGATCATTGACCAATACATTCAAAAATATGCTTAAATAGATCAACTCTAATTCTTTTGATGTATTTAATTCCTCTACAATTTTTAAAAGATTATCATTAACTGAAAAATCATTCCTTAAAATCTCTATTGCAACATTATTGTAGAAAGTATCTATATCATCATTCACTACTGTATTTTGATCATCTTTTTCAGATGACCTCATGGAAGAACATTCCCCTTGCCATTTTAATAAATTTTTTCTTGCTTCATCATTCTTTTTTATCGTTTTCATTCCAAATGCATAATCCATGCTAAATAATCTTTGGCAAGGGTCAATTGCATACATCTTCTCAAGAACGTCTGCCATGGAGTTGAAATCTCTATTGGCAAGATCTCTTACTGCTTTTAGGAAATAAATATCATATGCTCCCTGAGACCATATACCCTCAGTTAAATATTGCTCAGTCAATTTTTGTAGATACCTATCAGCCTTATCTAGCATTCCTCTTTGAATATAATGATCTGTCATTCCCCAGAGGGTACCAAAGAAAGTGGAATCAGTTTGATATGCATATTCCCAAGATCTCTCTGCTCTATCCCAATGATATAGTTTCTCAAGGAGAGTCGTATATTCATAATTAACAGAACCATAGACCAAATATGGATCTAGTTCAAAGGCCTTATCAAAAAAGGTTAATGACTTTTCATAATCTTTAAGAGATAGGTTATATAATTCTCCACCACGAATGTTAACTCGAGCTGACAATGGATCGATTTCGAGTGCCTTTTTGAAAATCTCCTCCGCTTCATCGTTCCTATCAACACTATTGTGTTCCAATAAATAACTGTACCAAACATATGCAGGCGTATATTTCGGACTTAGTTCAATGGCCTTTTTAAAATAGGTTTCAGCCAGTTGCTTATCTACCTTCCAATGGCGACTGATCTGATTTCCTCGAAACAATTCACCTAAAACTGCATAGGCTTCCCCAAGGTCTGGCTCTATTGCAAGAGCATTTCTTGCATGGTCCTCGGCATTTTGGAAAATTTTGCTTCTCTCATCATTAGAAATGGTCCATCTCTTAATAATAGCCAGGCTATAATATGCGTCTGCTATTGCACTTTCCGCCAAGGCATAATTGGAATCTTTTAACAGAGCTTCCTCAAAATACTCGATCGACCTTAAGACTGGTTTTTCCTGATTTTGATTCCAAAGGAATCTTCCCTGCATGTAAAGATCAAGTGCTTCTGGATCCTCAGTTGTACCGACTCTTTCCAAAATATCACCACCTATCAGTTTTATTTTTAACTGCTCTGCTATCGCACTTGAGATATCTTCCTGCAATTTAAATATGTCTATGAATTTCCTTGCATATGAATCAGACCATAATTGAAAACCATCACTTACTCTGATCAATTGGGCCGCAACCTTAATATCCTCACCAAATTTCCTCACGCTTCCTTCAAGGATATGTGAAACTGATAATTGTTTTCCTATTTTTCTAATATCCTCATTCTTGCCTTTATAGGCAAAGGATGACGTCCTTGCTGCCACATGCAACTTATTCATTTGTGCCAATGAATTAAGGATCTCTTCAGTCATTCCATCACTGAAATACTCATTTTCTTTATCATTGCTCATATTTGTAAATGGTAATACTGCTATAGACCGTTGGTCAACTATTTCAGATCTCCCATATTTGAAATAGAGAATGGAAGATAAAACTAATAAAAGGAAAAAATAGACGTAGGCATATTTTTTATTTACAACAGAATCTAATTTTGCAGATATAGTAGATAGATCTGTCTCTGGTAATCCGTGAGAAATAATGCAATAAACCTTAACCTCCTGCCCTACACCTTTAAGTTTTGGCTTTCCCAGATATTTAGTGTTATAGCCAGACTCCCTTATTAAGGCATCATTTACCTTGTTTGATATCGCAATGCCACCTGGAGCTGAAAATGGTTCGACCCTTGAGGCAACATTGACATCATCTCCAATGATATCATTTTCTTTTTCGATCACCTCACCTAAATGAATACCTATGCGTAAATTAAGATCCTGAATGTCTTTGGAGATCTTTTGTATTTCTATGCAACAATCTACTGCCTTGGTTATCGTACTAAATGTGAGGATCAGGCCATCTCCCATTTCTTTTACCCATTGTCCATCATGTGATTGAACAACTGGCTTCAGAATCTCTCTCTGAATATCTAAAAGATCACTGGCTCTACTTTGGTCTTTTGCAGTTAATTTTGTAAAACCAACAACATCAGTAAATACGATTGCTACCAGTTTTCTATTATCTTTAGATCGATCAACCATCTTTTATTAATAAATTTGAAAAGGTATTGACCATTGTCAAGATCTCATCTTTTAATTCCCCATCCTCATAGTATTCAACATATTTCTTACCATCAAATAGATGGTTTTCAACCACTAGGAAACATTCATAACTAAAACCGTTATTTCTTGTAAAGGATCCATTATCGATCATCCCATTTATGACCAATCTTGTCTTCGCATCTTCAAATCCAGCATCTATCTCTTCAGAACAGGGTTCTCTTATTTTCCAATGTGTATAAATATATGATGATGTGGGACCGTTTTCATATTCTTCAATATGATAATCAAAGTCTAAAAGAATTTTCTTAATGTTTTCTTGGAAGTTTTCTGTATCTGCGCGTCCTATGTAATATTTATTTGATGAATTTTCATGATCGATGTTTTTTATGGGTGTTGGAGTACAGCCCATGGGAAAAGATATCATAACTGACATTATAATTTTGGTCAAATGCTTCATGATGATATTATAATTTTCCCAATTCAATATTAACTCGTCAACTCAGAATATGATCTCAATGATAATAATTAAATCAAATTAAATGTCTTGTTCTTTTCGATAGTCATCGATCAAATCACGAAATCCTGAATATTCTTGTATATTTTCAAATTCAGCATCATGTGTCAAAAACCCTATCATGGCTGCCTTTGGCTGAGCCGTTTGAATCTTTCTCAATTCTTTAATTGCCAATTCAAACTCGCCAGAAATTGCGTAGATCTTGGCAAGGTCAAAATTATAATCAACACCCTGCAATTTATCATTATCGACTGACACTATGGCTACTGCCTTTTTTCCAAAACTTATGGCGTCTTCCTTTTCCCCTAGGTATGCTAAAACCTTTCCCTTGAAGGCTAGAAAACGTGGATCATCCACTTCTTTCAACACCTGCTGGTTTGCATCTTTTAATGCAACCTGGAATAACTTTTTGGCCTTATCCTCTTGATTCATTCCTTGGTAGATCACACCCTTCAAAAAATCTTTGGTGAGATAGTTTGTTTGACTATTATGATCTTCATCTCGAATTCTATCAACATGTATCAATGCTAGTTCATGATCTCCAATAATTCTGTAGTATTCTGCGATATATTTAT
>CAYZJY010000067.1:0-10746 GCA_964478995.1 uncultured bacterium | reverse complement strand
AGAAGGAGGGACAGCGTCATCATGTGAATGAGTAGAAGATGTCTAGCCATGGGCCCTCCCGGATATATCGATCTTAATGGGTTTATAAAACGTCCTGTACCCAACAAGGGTCGCCAGTCCCGCCCCAAGAGTGGACGTGACTCCTTTCATGGTCGCATCAGGGTCTGGATGGCCAAGGATGATCCCCAAATATCCCGCTAGGCCCCCAAGAGCACCCAGACCAATTACCATGGCCATTTCTTTCATCTCAGGGTCAACAAAAACGTGATCGATCCCTGAATGGTCATAGGAGACAGGTGACCCAAGCTCGGAAATGATGATACTCTTCTCTGTCACATCCAGCAGAACCCCCTGGCCATACCTTGAGTTTGAATCCACAAAGTGGATGGACCTACCCGAGTGGTCTCGCTTCAGGTTCTCAAGCCGAATGTCTCGAACGACCCGCAGGTTAGAGGTAGGCTGGCCCGCCAGCACGGCACAGCTGAGCAGGGCGATCGATAGGATCTTATTCATATGATGTTCCCAGATCCAGTGAGCTAGAACTCAAAGAATTCCCAGTAAAAATCTATGTAAGGCTGTTGAAAGTGTATTCCAACACGGAAATTGTCGTTGACGGCGTATAACATGCCAAAATCAAAATCGATCATGCTGGCTTCGCCCTTGGGCGAGTCCAGAGAAAAAGCTGGAGTGCCATCACTCCCAAAATAATCACGGATGGTTTGAGAGAGTTTTAATGACTTGTAGCCGTTATCTATCCAGGCGGAGCCTACAAATTTTAAATTTGTTCTCAGATCGTATTCCAATGAGAGCCAGCACCTGAACGGAACCTTGTATTTACCTTCGCCGCTCCAGCTCACTGTGGTCTTACCGCTGTCGATCTGGGTCCTGAGCCAATTATCGCGGTCGACAAATGCGTTGCTGACCTTGGCCCCTGCAGACCAGCCCATCTTTCCCCGACCTGTTGGGTTGACACTGCGGGATGAGAAGACAAGATACGCCTCTGCATAGAGCATGTCATTCTGATCTGTTTTTACCACGTCGCCGGCATCATAAGCATCATAATAAGGATCCTCTAAACTTTTGGTGGTATCGTTGACGGAGTCGTAGAGGTTGATGGCATGTGAATATTTTGCAATGATACTATTTATGCTGTAGGCGCGGTGCAGGCCGAACCCAAAGGTCGCGGCAACCTCTTTCTCCGCTGATTTTCGATGATAGAACCGCATCCGAGGATGAAAGTTCAGATCTCCACTAAAATTTGAACCGAATTTTGTCGTGACCATGAAATTTTCCGTGAGGCCATATCCCACGGACAGGCCGCTCAGGTAGAACGTGTTGCCGGCAAGGGGGAAGGCCGTTGGATCCATGAAGATGTGTATGAGTTGTGCCGCACCCTGGTAGAACTTTCTCTTTTCCTCATATTGACGGTCCAAAACACCTCCGTGGTAGCGTTTCATGGTTCGGATGTCCCTCTTTTGAACGATCGCATCTCCAAAGGCTGTGCGGATGATGAATTCTTCCGTCGTCTCACCGAGAACGATGCCTTTGAACAGTTCGCCTTTCTTGTTGGTGATGTCTGCCGTCTCTGATAGAAATTGATCTGAGGGAATGTTGAAAGTACCGCTAGCCGTCTTCAGTACCACAAGGTCATTCTCAATGGAGAGGATCTCACCATCCCGAATGGTTCCGTCGCGCAGGTGAAAGAGTTTCTTCATGCCAGGCTCCAGCAGAGACGCTATCTCCAGGTCCTTCTTTGTATCTGTAGGGGTCCGCTTCACCTCGATACCGGCCTGTAGAGCCATGATCACCTCCGCTCCCTCGGTTCGGGTGAGGGTGGCAATATTTTTCCCATATGATTGAAGCAGATATGTCTCCAGGTCCTTGGCAGAGTATCCACCAGATTGAGCCAGGGAAATTATTGCTGACTTTTGGCCAGGGAGGATGGTACCATCCTGCGCCACCAAAGAAGCAGTCAAAAAGATCAGTGCTAGATATCTATTCAAGGTCGTCATCATGTTTCCTCATTTCTGTGTAAAATTATTATTGTTAATTAATTAATATTTACTTAATTTACATTTAACATTTATTTAATAAAAAGAAAAAATTGATAAAAAATAATAAAAAAGTAAAAATTTAATGGAAAATGCTTCAGAAATAATTAAAAAACTCATGCTTCAAAAATCGTTCAGGCGAAAGCGGGATGCTGCTCAGTTCTTTGGTGTCTCACCTCAGGCCCTGAGCATCTGGATCGCCAAGGATAAAATTCCACCCAAGCATCTACTAAAACTATCTAAAGAGAACATCATAATGGAAAAATCAAAAGATACCATGTCCCCGATGGAGATCAGCACAGTACAGGATGAATCAAAAACGGTCATAGACTATCTCATGCGGGAAAACGTTTCCTTGAAGCAAGAGAACGAATTATTGCGGGCTGAGGCGGTTCAGGTCAAGACATCATCCAGTTCTGGGAGTTTGTTGGATAAGATCGTGGCGGATTCATTGTTGATATGCGGCCGCGTTTCCGATGGTATCATAACGCAAGCGGACGGAAGATGTGAGGCGATCCTGGGATATGACGCTGATCAACTGGTGGGATGTCGCTATGATGAGGAAGAGTGGATCCATCCCGATGAACTGTCACACCTGAAGAAGGTCCAGGAAAAATTGAAAGAATCCCATACCTTGACCGAGGCTCGGTACAGTGCCATCCAGCGCTGGAAGCACGGCAAGACCGGCGACTACGTCATGCTCAGCGTGAACTGGGACCTGAACATCGATGATGATACGGCAATCGTGGTCTGCAAGCCCATTGATGGTTTCATCAATGAAAGAGGAGTCTTTAATTAGTGTAGGTCCGATCTAGACCTCTCTAGAAGGGGAAGAGAGCGGTGGGTAGGCATCCAGCGCCTATACTAACCTTAAATAAATTAATGAGCCTCTCATAAGAGGCTTTTTTGCTTTTAAAACGAAAAGTAATTTATAACGTACATTTAGTAGTTAAGGTCGCCAATACAATATGAAACCCCGAGTTAGATTTGCTCCCAGTCCCACTGGCCAGTTGCATCTAGGTGGTGCCAGGACAGCATTGTCAAACTTCTTGTTTGCAAAGAACCAAGGTGGAACTTTCTTGATCAGGATCGAGGATACCGATCTTGAACGATCAAAAACTGAATATGTTGAACAGATCTGTGACTCACTCAAGTGGCTTGGCCTTGCTTGGGATGAGGAGATAGTCTACCAATCAGAGAATGGCTCATCCCATGAGGAAGAACTTCATAATCTACTGGAATCGGGTAAGGCATACAGATGCTTTGCATCAAAAGAGGAGTTGGATGATATCCGCGAGAACTCTGGCTCATTCCTCTATACTGGTATCTGGCGGGATAGGGAACAGAAAGACATTGACAATGAGTTAGATAAGGGTACCCCTTTTACAGTTCGATTAAAGACCCCGATGGAAGGGATCACAGAATTCAATGATATCGTATATGGAAATATCACAGTTTCAAATACAGAGATCGATGATCTCATTCTAGCAAGATCTGATGGAAGTCCTGTGTATAATTTCACAAACGTTATTGATGACCAGAAAATGGGCATCACCCATGTCATACGCGGTGAAGACCATGTGGCCAACACATCCAAACAAATACTGATCTACAAGGCCTTGAGCCTTGAGATACCAAAGTTTGCTCATTTGCCTATGATATTGGGAGAAGACAAGAAGAGATTGAGCAAGCGTCATGGAGCCACTGGTGTAGATCAATATCGAGATTTGGGCTACCAACCGGGTGCGCTTTTGAATTATTTAGCGCTTCTTGGCTGGAACCCAGGTACGGAAGAAGAAATATTTGAATTAGATAAACTCGTAGAGCAATTTGACCTATCAAAGGTTCAAAAAAAGTCTGCAGTGTTCGATCAAAAGAAATTTAATTGGGTCAGCTCTCAGCACCTCATGGCGCAGAGCAATGCGGATATTCTAAATAGCATAATTAAGGTCGCTCCCCAATGGGAAGGAACTAAGGACCGCGGTCGTTCTGAAAGAGTCATAGAAATAATGAAACCTCGGTCATCCTCGCTGGTTGATCTTATCGAGCAATCAAGTTATTTCTTTTGCGAACCGGCAGAATATAGTGAACGTGATCTTTCAAAGGTGTGGAAGGTAGATACACCTGAAATAATGAAAGAACTGCAAACGATCCTTGAATCCATTAGCGACTGGATTCCAAATGAAATAGAATCCAAATTCAAAGAGTTCATGGATTCAAATGGACTGGGATTTGGTAAGGTGATGAGGCCTCTAAGGTTTGCTCTTTGTGGCAATGTCAACGGTCCCTCTTTGTATGAGATAATGGAAATACTTGGAAAAGATGAATCTATAAAACGTATAAATCAAGCAATAATAGAATTTTAGGAAATGAGTAAAAGTAATACTGAAATAAAGAATTTCATACAGAAGATCATAGATGACGATAATGATTCAGGGAAATGGGACAATCGTGTGCATACCCGGTTTCCTCCTGAACCAAATGGATACTTGCACATAGGCCATGCAAAATCCATATGCTTGAATTTTGGAATGGCAGATAAGAACAATGGCAAGTGTAACCTAAGGTTTGATGATACAAATCCCTTAAAAGAAGAGGATGAATATGTCAGATCGATCATTGAGGATGTTAAGTGGTTAGGATTTGACTGGGAGGATCGCCTCTATTTTGCGTCAGATTATTTTGATCAGATGCATGAGCATGCATTGACCCTGATAAATAATGGCAAGGCCTATGTCTGTGACCAGACAAGTGAGGAAATAAAAAATGGTCGTGGTACACTAACTGAAAAGGGTAAGGAGAGTCCATTCCGTGATCGAAGTATTGAGGAGAACTTAGATCTATTTAAGCGCATGAAAAGTGGTGAATTTGATGATGGGTCAAAGACACTCAGGGCTAGGATCGACATGTCACATCCCAATCTAAACATGAGAGATCCAGTGATATACAGGATATTACATTCCACTCACCATAGAACTGGAGATAAATGGTGTATCTATCCGATGTATGACTGGGCCCATGGTCTTGAGGACTCAATTGAAAAGATAACTCACTCCATATGCACACTGGAGTTTGAAGACCACAGGCCGCTTTATGACTGGTATTTGAATGAATTAGGTGTTTACCATCCTCAGCAGATTGAATTTGCACGATTAAATCTCAATTTTACCGTCATGAGCAAACGAAAACTAAAACAATTGGTGGATGAGGATCTCGTTGATGGATGGGATGATCCTCGCATGCCAACCATTTCAGGATTGAGAAGAAGAGGTTATACACCCAATTCGATCAGGAATTTTGCTGAGCAGGTAGGCGTGACAAAACGTGATTCTGTGATTGATGTTGTTAGACTTGAGAATGCCCTTAGAGAGGAACTAAACAAAAGTGCTGATCGAGTAATGGGAGTGCTTGATCCATTGAAGGTGGTCATAACGAATTACCCTGATGGTCAGACAGAATTACTTGAGGCGATCAATAATCCAGAAGATCCAGATGCTGGAAAAAGAGAGATACCCTTTTCCAAGGAGATCTATATTGAAAAAGATGACTTCATGGAAGATCCTCCAAGAAAATTCTTTCGTCTTGGTCCAGGTAGAGAAGTAAGACTTAGGTATGCTTATTTTATCACATGCAATGATGTGATCAAGGATGATGATGGTAATGTCAAAGAGATACATTGTACTTATGATCCGGAGACTAGAGGTGGCAATGCTCCTGATGGTAGAAAGGTCAAAGGCACAATTCATTGGGTAAGCGCCAAGGATGCAGTAACAGCTGAAGTACGTGTCTATGATCGTCTTTTTAACAAGATCGATCCCGAGAAAGATGGGAATTTTCTTAATGCCCTGAACCCTGGATCATGCAAGAAGATCAGGTCAGCTAAATTGGAGCCATGCATGTCCGATCCTGGTGATGTCACATATCAATTTGAACGTTTGGGCTATTTTAAAAGGGATCAAGAATTATCTAAAATTGATGATGTTTTTATCCGGGTAGTCTCTCTTAGAGATTCCTGGGCGAGGCTCATGAAGCAAAATAAGGTATGATCCGATGTCTAAATGCATTGGATTAATCCAATGATTAACCCTAATTTGAGTCAATGAAACCGTTCATACGGATGCGCACAGTACTCTGTTTTCTTTTCTTGTCATCCTTGATTTATTCAAAGGAACCCTACGCGTACGTCTACCTATTACCATTCGATAATATTCAAAATGATCCCGCAGTTGAATGGATCGCAACTGGACTTAGTGACATGGCACGGGAAGAGATAAAGAATGTTTATGGTGTCAGAGTAAAGAGCAAAGAGGATCTGGAGACCATAATGAATGATCGTTCTCTGATGCTTAAACAGCCCCGGGGTTCACGGAATCTTCTCGTACTTGGTAAGTACAACCGACAATTGGACAAGGTACATGTTACCATCCAAGTTGTTGATGTCGCAAATTGGGAAGAGTTGGCAAAGACACAGGTAACGGAGGTATACACTCAAGTTCCAGACCTTAACAAGGCAGTGGGCTCCTCTGTTTTGCAGATGATAAGACCATTCCTACCTAAAATGCCTAAGAAGAAGATCCTACCATATCCAAAATATTCTGAAGAGCCTGTAGTCAAAGAACGTCATCCCGTATCAACGCAGGCTGAAAAGGTTGCATCAAGCCTAGACCAGCAGATCGCAGAACTCGAAGCATCAATGGAGTTTTTACTTGGAGCAAAGGCACGAAAAAAGGATAGAGTGAAGAAGGAGGTCTCACGCTTTGACTCTGGAGAGTGGTCCATGGATTTTGATGTGGATCGCAAGATGGAAGAAAATCCTGAGAATGCAGGTAATACTCAACTCCTTTCCTCTGTACTAGACCAACTACTGACCAACCCCTATGACGTTGAGCTACAGCGCCCTGAATTTGAATATCATCAGGATGATGAATTATACATGACCGTTCGTTTCCCAGTGGTATATAAGTTAAAGGATAAGATCCTAAAGGACATGCTTACAGGTCTACCGTACACGGGACTTGAGCAAGATGGGTCCCTTACGGTCTTTTATTTTGATAGGACAAAATTCAATTTTCCTACTTACCATGTAGATGCAATCAAGTCTGGAGCATATCGTAATGTTCCTGTTCTAAGAATTTTTGATAAGAATCGCAATACTCTCATTGTGGTCGCTGATACTCCTGAGAAGTATTGGCATTCTAGAAATAGTAGCAGGGTATTATATGTTCCTCAGCATCAATTTTCTCCGCTGATCGATTTTTCTGTAGGGGGTTGGTCCATACAGGTTGCAATGGAAACGGTTGACATCCAGGCAGTATATGAATTTATTCTTCCGGTCAGTGAAATTGAGTCTCTGAGTAACGTAAGTCTAAAATTTGTAAATGAGAATGATCTAAGATCATTCCTTGATCCCATACTTTAAGGATGCATGACATGAAAAAACTACTTTTGGTTTTAGTCATGTCGATAACATTTGGTCAGAAGATCGATGATATTGACATTGCAATGGTTGAATTAGAAGGGCTCTTGCAACAGGCTTCGAGATCCTCACAAAAAGTCTTTGTAGAGGATTTCACCGGACTTCAATGACCCTATTGTCCCTCTGCGAGTTTCGCGATCTCATACATGCTTGATACCTACCCTGAGAACTTGGTCAGCATAGAATGGCATAATTCTAGTTTTACACCTGGAAATTCGGATTTTGACATACCGGAGTATAGCACAAGAGGAGCATTGTATGGTGTTGGGGGTATCCCTCACACACAATGGAATGGTGTCGAGGAGACCGTAGGCGGATATGCAAATGGGAACTGGGAGCCTTTTGTCAGCATTTTTACTGGGCTATACAATAGCATGGTCGGTGACGATACGCCATATGATATATCTATTAATGGATATGTTGGATCGGAGGTGTCATATGATGTGATGGTGACAATGGACTCGGACATGAGCAGTTCGAATCAAAAGGTTGATGTATTTGTTGTAGAGGATAACATATGGTCCTATTGGACTGGTGCCAGTCAATACCACAATGCAAGAAATGTTGCAAGGGATTGGCTGTTATCAGAGGATCTGACGATTAGTTCTTCTGGTGAGTCAGAGATGTTCTCAGGTACATTTGTATTGGGTGACGGTTGGGATGCTGACAGCGTAAAGATCATTGCAATTGTACAAAATTATTCATCCAAGCAGATCTATCAAGTGCACCAGGTCAATATCAACGAGATGAATCCTGATATCGATGATGATGGTGTCCTGAATGGTGATGATAATTGTATTGATATTTTTAATCCAGGTCAGGAGGATACAGATTCAGATCTGATAGGAGATGCCTGTGACCCTTGTGATAATCTGGTCTACATAATGGGTAATTTAAATGGAGATATCATTAATGGTCAGCCAGGCATAGACATCATGGATGTCCTAGAACTTGTTGATTATTTGATCGATGGAGACTCTTACGAATGTCAGGATGACATAATGAACATAAATGGTGATGGATTTATCAATGTGGTGGATGTGATATCATTAATTCAAATGATCTTGAATGGTGAGGCCTAAACCATGATGCCAGTAAGCATGCCCATGCGCATGGTACAAATAATATTAATGGTCTTACTTGCTCTTGGTATCGTAAGTGGTGATGATACGCAGATAGGCAGTAAGATCCCCAACCTGAAGATACGTCTACTTGATGGCTCTAGTACAACTCTACATAGCCTCACTGAAGATGGACCTCTCATGATTGATTTTTGGGCAACATGGTGTGTGCCATGCAAAAAACTCATGAAATTTTTGGACCAATACCATCAAGATTATTCAGAGGATGGCTTTAAGGTACTCATGATCAATACCGATACACCCAGGTCACTTGGAAAGGTTAGGTCTTATGTCGTATCTCAAGGCTATCAATTTCATATTGGGATGGACCCAAATAAGGTGATATCAAAAAAGTTAAATGGGATGGTAATGCCAACTCTCATTCTTGTGGACAAGGGGGGAGAAGTGAAATGGCGTCATCAGGGCTACATCGCTGGAGAAGAGGTCGAGATCAATGGCCAGATCAGGCAAGTTTTGGGCAAGAATATTGAAACACAAATCGAGGGATAGAATGAAAATTAATATTTTTTTTCTTATTGTTTTTATTTCCATTTCAAGTCTAAGGGCAACCAACCTTGACATGAATGGTGCGATCAATGCTAATTATGGCAATAGCTATGATTTTTATGATTTTTCAGAAAACATCCTAGATCTAAATTTTTTCTATAATGATCTCCAAGGGTGGATCCAGTACGAGTATTCCAATCCTCCAGACATAGGTTTCATGACCAATGATATTAGAAAATTTAGACTCGAATATTCAGCAGATGATTTTTTGATCAAGTTAGGTGACCTCTATGAATTCTGGGGTAGGGGGTTGATACTAAATCAGTTTGATGATCAGGTCACTAATTTTGATAATGGTACTCGTGGATTATACCTAGAGTATAATAAGGGACCGATGTCATTTAGCCATATGAATGGTAATTCCAATATCTGGGGAATGGGCGCAGACCTGCGAATCCCAGGATACAATAACATACACAGCATGGCCGCTAATCGTTTCCACTATGATCTTAGCAGTCTATCGCTTGGTCTGACCCAGTTAAGGTCAAATGAGAGCCATGACAAGATGAGTGGTCCGTCTGCATTGGTAAGTCATAATCTCAAGGGTGTCTACGCGTCATGGGCGGGTGGCAATGCTGATCTTTTTGTGGAGTATGTTGATAAGGTGTCAACAGAGAAGACAACGATGTTTGGTAGCATACCAAATGACACTTTGAAGAGGGGTCATGGTTATTATCAAAATTTAAATTTCTATTTTGGGAATTGGGGCCTGTCAACTGAATACAAGCGTTATGCATTTGATAAGGCACATGGTGATCTTACTGCCAATGACTATGGCAATCAGATCGAGTATCAGCAAATGCCAACATTAGGCAAGGAACAAAACTCAACTCTTTTAGGTAGGCTGACCCATAATTACAATTTCAATGATGAGAGAGGTGCACAGGTCGAATTGAATGGATCACTATTGGGGCTATCCGTATCAGCACAATATGCGCATCTCAGTAGGAATGAGGAATGGCAGTCTGTGACTGCACAAAACTGGGTCGATAAGGCAGTTAGTGGATACCTGCCTAGTTCAGACCCTTCTGCGCTACCGTATTGGGAAAACTATCAAGAGATAAGCGGCTATGCATTTAATGATAAACTTTATTTCAAATTGGGACGAGGTGCGAATAAGGAGATCTTGAAGACCACTAGGTATTTTGAGGGTACACAACAGGATCTCAGTATCAATTCTTTTTGGTCATATGATACGACTGACACGATGTTATTTGGTTATGATTATCAGATCATTGATTCGATAGAAGTGTTTGACACCTCTTTTTCAGATCCCTATGATGTCGAGTCAAAACTATGGCAACAGAGCAAGGCAATAACCTTCCCAATGGAAGTGAATTACATCTTTGATAATGGATATACGATCGGAATCGGCTTTCAATACCAAGAGCGAAAGAAGGCGAATAAGGCGATGGGCAATGCAACATCATTTAACGCGGCGGATTCATCATGGACCATGTACAACCCCGATGATTACAATGATAGATATAGTACATCCACAACCCAACTCGCCAACTCAGATGGTACTGTA
>CAYZJY010000066.1:5034-11071 GCA_964478995.1 uncultured bacterium | reverse complement strand
ATTAATTGTACCAAACACCTATGCCTCTTTTACGCAATTCTTTCCCTACCATTTCTTCAATTTGTTCCGCATCCTGTCTTGTAGGGATAGGATTGTATTTTGCATAGAGATCGGGTCTTAATTTCAAGCCATAGATTTTAGCATATTTGTTCGCTTTATATCCTTCCTTATGTTGTGTGAACCTTAGTTTGGGGTCTTTACTGGTTTGACCAACATAAACACATCCATTTCCTTTAATATAATTAGGGTTTCTTTTGCGAAATTTATATTCATCAGCAACTTTTGCATCTAACTCAATAACATATACAAAATATTTTTTCATGTAATAATCTACTGATCAATCGTTTTACATACAAAATCCACGATTTTTGAACAATCGTATTTAAATATTTTTTGTGATTTGCATCACAAGTGTATTATGCCAATAAAACGTTTTATAATTGATGATTGGTCTGCAGTATAGAAGACTATTTTAGGTGGAGGTGTTAAATCATCTTACCTCGGACATAACACCTCTACCTAATCTTATCAAATAATATTGTCACCAACCTGAAGGGGGGGTGTCCATTATTTGATAAGTAATGAATAGATATGATTAAAGATGAAATAGAAAACCCCCGACACTTGCCGAGGGTTTCTATGAGAGGTACTTGGTATTTTCCTCAAGTACACCCGGATGGACTCGAACCATCAACCAATGGCTTAAGAGGCCACTGCTCTACCAATTGAGCTACGGGTGCAAGTCTGAAATTTAGTTTAAGGGGCAATAAAAATGAAAAAAAATGAAAAAAATGAACATTATCAGTTGCGCTTAATTTTATACATGCTCTATACTTGCCTGCCTCTTTTTAATAAATTTTTTTATAAAGAAGGTTTAAGAAAAGAGGATGACAAATGAATTAAAGTTGATATATAACAAATTCAACTTTTCGAAAAGGCTTCGGGTTGGCGCTAGGAGCCTTTTCTTTTTTTTTGACATTGTTATTAAATTAAATTTATGTGTTTTTTGAAAATTGGGGGCGATCGGTATCGACAAGATATGAGACATGTCGAATTGCATGCGGAGGATGACAGTTCCCTCCTTAATCACCTGTTATACCTATAAATGCCGATTACGGCTACATGGCTGCAGCTTAGTCTAGCAGCTCGTTCCAGATCAGATAAGTCTATGGTCTAATCTAGGAGCGTCATTTACATAGGCTAGTCTCAAATTTGTCTGTGGATTTGAGATGAAAATTAAGCAGACTGGTTTGTACTTATTTTTGTCTCTGATATAAGTATGAATGAGAAATCAATTAGATGACTAAGCATGTAGATGATCTTCATCACTCTATTTTGGACGGGAGTTCGATTCTCCCCGCCTCCACAAAAGTTAGAAACTGATCTTTAAATTGATACTAGGGGTTATCCCAAACATGGATACATTCATGACTGAAAGTTCTGATGTATAAGGATTATACCTTGTATGACTAAAATTATTTTTGTTGTAAATGTTATAAATAGAAAACCCAATATTTATGTTTGCTTTTGAGATCTTCCATGATCTAGAGATGCCAATATCTAGGTGATGTACTATAGGTAGCCTTTTCTCATTTATATTCCCGGTGGTAATTATGTTAAAACCTGAACCTGGTTCAACATACTTATTATTAATGTCGGTATACAATCCCCCAGATGAAAAAACCCAATTTGCCGTTAGATCCATATTCCATATTCGTGTAATTAAAACAGTCTTTAACTCATGTGTCTTATCATGGCTTGCCAAGTATTTATCTCCATTATTCAAATCAGGAAAATCATATTCTGTTTTATTTAAATGATAGGATACCCAACCCAATATTGAACCATGTTTCTTTCGTAAAATAAATTCCAGACCTCTTTTTTCTCCAGAACCAAGGTTCATTTTAGTATCGAAATTGGTCTCATTATTATAAAGATCAAAAGAGTCATCAAATTGAAAAAGATTTTTCATTAGGCGATTATAGATGCTTAATGAAAGAGCATATTTTGAGTCATCCCAATTTATTCCAATATGATTATTCAATGATGAAATGATAGGAATAATATCAGAGGACAGTAACCAATTGTTTTGTACTGTACCAGTTTCAGTTGTATTGGTAAGATTGTGTATGAATTGGTAATGTTGTCCTGAGGATGCTTCCAAGGATAGTTTGGGGTGTACTGTATATTTTAATGCAAGCCTTGGCTCTGCAAAGAATTTCTGTTTTCCCATGTAATATAAAATCCTTATTCCCGATTGTATTTGCCAAGGTAAAAAAGGATCCCATTGGTCTTCCACATAGAATGAATGGCTGAATTCTTTTTGATTCGTGAAAGAGTTATTCGTTGATGCTCCCTCCACATTTTTTTTCTCATAACTTAATTCTAAATATTTTTCCTCAATTCCAAAGGAGATTTTATGATTTGTGAGCCCTTTATATGTTTGGTGAAAACGTATGGAATGATCAGAAAAATGGTGATTTTCTTTTGCCGTACTTACTTGTGAATAAAAATTGTCCTCAACTTGAGTATTTTGTTCTGAATAATAACCATTGATTATTTTGTATCTCGATAAACTAAAATGTGTATTGTAGTTAGGACTCCAATTAGAATAACAATTCATCACTGTACCTTTATTTAAAATATCAGTATTCTCTTTGATCATTACAGTATCACCACCTAGTATCGAATTAAACCCAAAATAGTCTCTATTTTCAATAACAGAGTCAACACCACTTAGTTGGGTTATGGTTATTCTATGTTTTGGGCTGATCAAGATTGAAAGTCTGTTGATGATGTCATGATAAGTCGACCAAATATCATAATATGTATTTTGATCATTTTCTTCGGAAGCCGTTTGACTTAGCAAATTAAACTTATCATCACCAGTCACATACTCTTGTATTGATTTATATAGTTTTGAATAATTATTTGATGGATTAGACCTTCTATAATTCACAATCCAACTCCCTCTTTTAAAAAGGGGTAATTCAGCCGAGAATCCTTGGCTCATCAAATTTCCGTAGAATGATCCACGCGCATTAAGACTATTCCCTGAACGACTAGAAATATCAATAACACTAGATATTCGTCCACCATATTTAACTGGTATGCTACCCTTGTAGACCTGTATGTCTTTAATTGCATTAGCGGAAACCCCACTTACAAAACCAAACATGTGTCCAGTCTGATAAATGGGCATCCAATCTAGTAATACCAGATTTTGATCTGGTGAGCCACCACGAATATAAAGATCAGATGTTTCTCCCAGACCTAATTGAACACCAGGTAAAAATTGTAGTGACCGAAAGATGTCAACCTCTCCCAAATTTGGAAGAGTAGATATGTGACGAGGAGAGAAAGATACTTGACCTGGATTATTTGAGCGATCAAGAAACTCTTTTGGTGTACCTAATATTGATATTTCTTCTGTAGTTAAGATTTTTGGTGATAAAGAAAATTTATGTATTGTCTTACTATCCCTTGGAAAGTTTACATGAGTTTTTTTTGTCTCATATCCGATGTATGAAATAAATAGGGAACAGGATTGTACGGATATGTTTGAAATGGAGAATACTCCATCGTGGTTTGTAATGTCACCTAAAGATAGGTTAGGTATGAAAATATTTGCATAGGGTATGGGTTCATCTGTCTCTAGGTCTACAACTCTTCCAGATAATGCAAAGTAAGGTTTAGATAGGGGTAAATGGATGATGAATTGCGAATGGTTTTTCCCCCAAATTAAATTGGTCGATTCAAGTACTTCAGAGACTGCTTCATCCATATTACATCCATCACATCTAGCAGTGATAAGAGTGTTTGGTATGCTATCAGGAAAAATTATTGAAATACCATGCTCTTCAATTAATTTGCTTAACGCAGGTTTTAAAGCTAGGTCATCAAACTTGAATGTAATGTTGTCTTTTGAAAGAAGACGAGAGTGTGACCCTGATAAGATCAGAGTTAAAAAAAATAATCTACCTAGTAGTTTTATTAATTTAGATGATAGTACATATGTCACCTTCTAATTTAAACTTATGTTGTGTCAATAATGAAACAGTGTGCAACACATCATTCAAGTTTGATGCTTCGATTACTCCGGTGACAGTAATTTTTTTAAGAGTTGGATCTGAAAATTTTATTTGAATATCAAAGGTCCGTTCAATTTCTGAGCATAATTGATTTAATGTGGTTTGGTTACAATAAAACTTTTCATTTACCCAATCCGGATATTCAGTAGTAGATATATCGGATATGTCCTTAGCCTCAAATGTAGATGCTACATCAATTAGTTGTCCCTTTGACAATTGAATGGAATAAGATTCATTTGATATCTCAACCTTTCCTTCATTTACACCTACTTCAAAACCATCTTCACGAGCACGAACATTGAATGATGTTCCCAAAACTGTTATTTCCCCATAGTCTGTTTCGATGGTAAATGGTAGACCGTTTTTTGCGACCATGAAGTATGCTTCTCCCATCAACTTTATGGATCGATTATCAATATTGTAATTATTATCATAAATTATTTTACTTTCAGAATTAAGCATTATCTGTGATCCATCTTCAAGAAATACGGTCTCTTGTTGTGCGGCTCTAGTAGAAGTTTTTTCAGTGAGAAAAAAATCAAATGCCAAGGGAGAAAGAAAGACAAGTAACATTCCATATGCCATGGCTACATACCCTATGTTTGGCCACTGTACCCATTGAGATGTTTTCTCATTAGTTTGAGATTTTTCAAGTATGGTCTCATTTTGATGAATTTCCATTTCTTGGATAAGGCGCTCCCACACCTTTTCCTTATCTGGGACAGGTGGAAGTGTAATTTTTGAACTCACTTCCCATATGAGTTTTTCTTTCTTATCTAACTTCAATTTTGATTAATATCATTTTTGTCTTTCAGCATAAGTATAACGACAGATGGCCCCATATTACTCACAAATAGTTGTCTAAGTTTTTTTTCAAAACCTTTAAAGCTCTATATATTTGATTTTCAACGGTTCGGATACTAAGGTCTAACATTTCCGCTATTTCAGGGTTTGTCTTACCTTCCAATCGACTTAAAATGAAAATAGACCGACATTTATCTGGAAGTTTTTCATTGACTATTCTTTGAATCTCTTCTTTAAGCATCTTTGCTTCAATTACTTTTTCCGGGTCGTCAAAATGTGACTTGCCAAATTCTGGTAATTGATTTTGATGTCTGTTTCTAACCTCAACGTGTCTGAAATGATCATAGCAAAGGTTAGTAGATATTCTTGCGATAAGTGAAAAAAAGGATTTATTTGGTACTAAAGACTTTCTTTTTTTCCAGACCCTTAGAAAGGTTTCTTGAGTAATATCCTCAGCAAGGTCACTGTCCTGTACTCTATAGACCACAAATCGAAAAAGGTTATCATGGAAATCAGAGAAGAGCTGATGAAAAGCATTTTGATCTGAATTTTTTACCTTTTCAAGGAGAATTTTTTCTTGTTCATTCATAGTAAAAAGGGTGGGAATTTAATTGGACTTCCTTTACTTAAACAGATTATCATTGAATAATTAAATTTTTAACATGAAGACCTTATAATTAACTGAATGATTTTAAATTCTTAAAACATAATTTAGTTTATTTAATGCATATGAACTCATCGCAAAACATAGATACAATATTCCATAAACAGTTACAAAATAATTCACCACTTTCTTTAAAAGTGCGTATGGAATATTTAATTAGGATTGAGAAATGGATAAATAGCCATAAGCAAGAGATAAAAGAAGCACATTACGAGGATCTAAGAAAGCCAGAATCTGAAATTGAATTAGCAGAGATCTGGTTTGTGTTATCTGAAATAAAAATAGCAAAGAAAAATCTAAAAAAATGGATGAAACCAAAACGAGTAGGAAAATCAACCCTGGCCTTATCTACTGCTAGATCGTGGATACATTATGAGCCAAGAGGCATGGTGCTAATAATTGCACCTTGGAATTTCCCCTTCAATCTAACTATTGGACCTCTTGTTTCCGCATTGGCAGCAGGCAATAGAATAATTAT
>CAYZJY010000066.1:2689-4934 GCA_964478995.1 uncultured bacterium | reverse complement strand
AAGACACCTACCATCATTGATCAAACAGCTAAGATGGAAATGACCACAAATAAATTAGTTTGGGGAAAATGTTTAAATCTTGGTCAATCTTGCATATCTCCAGATTATATTCTTGTTCATGATTCAAAAAAGTATCAACTCATTGATCAATTATCAAATAAGTTGAACATTGTATATGGAAAATCTTTTGATGAAAAGAATGATTCACCAGATCTGGCGCGAATTGTCAATGAACATCATTTTGATAGATTAGATAGATTGTTGATCTCTGCCATTGAAGAAGGAGCGACCATTGCTCATGGAGGAGGGCGAGATCGTGATAAATTATTCATTGAACCTACAATATTGGATTCCATCACATTGGACATGAATATCATGAAGGAAGAGATATTTGGTCCGTTGTTACCAATTATTAGTTATAATGATCTAGAAGAATGTATTGAGATCATAAATGCAAAGACAAAACCACTTGCTTTGTATATGTTTTCACAGTCAAATAGAAACATAAAACATGTGATTGATAATACTTCATCAGGCGGTATGGTGATCAATGAGGTCAAATCTCATTTTTTAAACCTACATTTACCCTTTGGGGGTGTTAATGCAAGTGGATTTGGTAGGTCCCATGGACATAATGGTTTTCTGACATTTTCCAATGAAAGATCCATGCAAAAAAATGGTTCTTATAGTATGGTCAGTCTAACCTTTCCTCCATACAATGATTGGACCAAAAGAATGATCAGATTTGTGACTCGCTATCTATGATAATAACTTAGATATGAGCATTGAATGATTTATTGCTCTTTACGAATCTCTTGTATTAAACAAAAAATAAAGTTTAAAATTCAGCAATCGGTTAATAACCTGACTGTGCGGAGTTCATATTGAATAACTTTCTAAGATTATTTTTGGATATTTATGCTAGGAACATGGTAATAGTATATTTATTCAATAACAATTAAGGGACTTGATACCTTTGAATAAAATAAAACAAATTTCTTTTACCATTTACATGGTAATCCTTTTTTCAGGATGTTCGTCATTCAAAGGTCCGCTATACCCAGATATAATTTATAATAATAGGCAGCCTCTCATATCAGTTACCTACGAGTATGGCGAGATACAACTTATATTACCTTTGAGGTATGATGCTGCAGTGCCAGACAATATTCTTTTTAAAGTTTTTGCCCAAGGGGATACTGTCCGCCCAATAATTTCAATTTTGCAGGAGGCACCTAAGGAATTTCTTGCATATCTCCCTCAAGGTGTTTTGGATATTCAAAATAGTACCAATCTAATTAAGATCATCCCTCAAGATAAGAATTTTGATCCCGTAACTGTACGATTCAAAGGAATTAGTTTTGGGCGCATTGTATTGCCACGAAAGACACTCCGAATCGGGCAGTTGGTCGTATCTGGGAATACTTATTTAAATAAAAATGATAGCACGATCAGTAATGTGGATGTCTCAATTCAAAACTTTGATAATGTCATTTACACTACTCGTTCTAATGCATCTGGTTTTTACCAATTGGCAATCCCTGGAGAATATAGGTTTGCAGAGCATTTACGTGTAGTAGCAGGAGAGAATCTCATATTTAAACCATTTACTAAAAAACTTGATTTTTCTAACAATAGAAAACTCAAATTGGAGATAGGACTTGGCCCAAGCAAGGGAATGGTCGAGCCACTGTACATGACGAATAAGGATAATGTGCATTTTAGAGAGGGTCCTGAAATAGGCTCTGAGACCTTATTCCTTTTGAAGGCAGGAGAGGTAATTTCTGTTGATCGTGTGACCCCTGGAGAATATTTTGGGTACATAGAGGTTTTACTAGATGAAAATAGAATAGTGAAAATGGAAGGCTGGATAAATCGTTCAGATCTTAGATTAGTTAATATGCAAAATGTCTACAAATTAACTGAAAACAATTAAAATGAGACAATCCACTAAGCAATTATTGATCATATTATTTTTTAATTCAATCTGTTTTTCTCAGATAAAGTTAGAGGTGAATACCATACCTAGAAAAGTTGACATTCATTTGGATGGAGTTAATCTTGGATCATCCCCCATACGCAATGAGCGCATTACTCCCGGAGTTCATAAGTTCGAGATAAAAAAGAAAGGGTATGCACCATTGACCTATGATCTCTTGGTAAATCCTGCTCAGGCAATAGAATTGGATTTCTTTCTTAATCCTATCTATGAATGCAAATTTAAAACTGATGAGAAAGGTCTAGT
>CAYZJY010000066.1:865-2589 GCA_964478995.1 uncultured bacterium | reverse complement strand
TAGTAGCATTTGATCAAGATGCTACCTATTTGGTCTTAAATCATTTTGATAGACCTCTTGCAGGCATCAATGAATCATTAGTTGATAATTTCGATCATTCCACTTTTAATTTTGATTCTAACATTGATTTATTGTTTGAAGACATAGATGAGCAAGGTAATCCAGCATCAAAGTACATGGATAATATCAAAGACCTAGGTAATGAGCATAATGTAAATTTTATTCTACTTAATCGCATAGAACATGAGGATGATCGTTTGATCATAGAAGGCATGTTATTCAATACTCGCTCAGGAGGATTGATGCATAGAAGAAAGATCAATGTTAGAAATTATACCAATGGTTCAATTAACGAATTAAATCTTTGGGTTGGAAAGACCATGAATCAGATTAAAAAAGAATGGGAAAAAGAGCGAGAATCCATATTGTATTCAGATGTAGATGATATTTCATATGAGAAGACACCAATGGGAGCAGCATTACGAAGTCTAGCCATCCCTGGATGGGGACAGGCTTATTCAGGAAATCCATTATCAGCGGGTCTATGGGCAGTCATGGAATTATCTTTAAGTTTGGCTTTCATATCAAGTTATAATAGTTATGATTCATCATCTAAAAGTTTTTTGGAAAATGTAAAACTCTATGATGCCACTGATGATGAGAAGGAGGTTGCTGCCTATAGGGCCTCAGCTGAAAAAGACTGGAATGACCATGTGCTCTATAGCAAACTAGCCATTACGCTTGCAGGCACCACTTTTACAGGCTGGGTATCAAATAGCATCCATGCTTGGGTCTTTGGTCCTCGTCCCTATACCAACATATACCAGAAAGGAACATCACAGTCAACACTTCCAAAAGGATAGATCATGAGAATTTTATATGGTCATGCAATTTCCTTTTTTGTAGTAGTCGTTTTTGGTTCTTGCACCATATATGATAAACTCTTTGATAATCCTGTAGATTTCAAAGCCAATGATGAAAAGGGCATTGGGGCTCCAACTCTTGTTTTTTTTCCCAAGACACAAACATTAACTCAAACAGATTCCATTCTTGTTGGATCATTCCTTGTTTTCAAAGAAGATTCAACGCAGGCTTTTTCTGGTCTTCATTTACAAATAGAGTTTCCAGATGACCTAATCGAGTTAGATACTATTATACCTGGTATTTTTTTAACAGACACCAGCCAATCAACGCCATTATTTACCTATGACTATAACGATGGTAACACGGTAGACATATATGCATATTTTCTTGGGACGACCAAAGTAGATATTGAGGGTACTGGGCATTTGGCAGATTTAATATTCAATCCATTGACCAGTGGTAATGACAGTATTTTTTATAATTTGAGTGAATGCATCATTATTGATCATCAAGAAAATGATATTGAGGTAAATGGCACTCGTGGTGCGGAGATCATTGTACAATGATACATAGATTGATCTTTGTTTTTTCTATCTCCTTTTTAATGGGGCAAAACCTAATAAATGAATCATTTAACTCTGCGTCAAGTTTACCCGATGGTTGGGCATTCATACCAGATAGTTATCCTAATAATACAGGTCAGTGGATGATATCCTCTAGTTCTTCAGAGTTTAATAATAATCCGCCTTCGCCAACCTATTATTGGAGTCCATCTGTACCAAATTCATTTGCCTATCCTTATGAGGGGCATTATCTGTACTCACCTGTTATGTATGTGGATTCACTTACCAATGCTAGGA
>CAYZJY010000066.1:0-819 GCA_964478995.1 uncultured bacterium | reverse complement strand
AATTTTCAAATAGCGCTTGATGGTTATCCCTCACCCACAGGGCATTACAATGGTATGAATTTTGAATATTGCATCGATGGAGGTGAATGGGTGACTGCATTGAATTATGAGATAAGTGCGAGTGACAGTACAACAAACATATATCCAAGAACGGAATCTTTTCTTGTTTCTATGGTAAATACATTACAGTTGAGATGGGAAACATATGGCACCAATTCATATTACTTTGATGCTTGGCATATTGATGATATTAATGTTACTGTAGCTAGGTGTTTAATAGATATAGGAAACCGGTATATGCAGGAAGACGAAATTTTAGAAATTGTGCTTGAAACTGATACCTGCAACATTGATAGCATTACTTTGATTTCTAACTCACCAAATTCAAATATTACAACTTTTATTACAAATGACTCTCTGATAATAGTGCCAGCACCAGATTGGTATGGGGTTGGAGAGATTAATGTTTTTGCTATTTCAAATGAAGATACAATTTATAGCGAACATTTTCTAGTAAATGTCATTTCAGTAAATGATGAGGGACCGATTATTGACTCAATACCAGATTACACCATTGATGAGGATACAAGTCTTGAAATTGTTTTAAATGCATCAGATTATGATAATGATGAAATATATTTTACTGTAACCTCATTGGACTCTTTTATTACTACGTCCCTACAAGATACACTATTAATTATTACCCCCCAAGAGGATTGGAATGGTGCAACTGAAATTACTGTAATAGCTTCAGATGAATCATCTTCTCATACCATTTCTTTCCACTTAACAATAAATCCTGTAAATGATTCTCCTCAA
>CAYZJY010000065.1:0-11124 GCA_964478995.1 uncultured bacterium | reverse complement strand
TTTCCATTGAGCCATCTTATTGACCCAACCAGAATCACCATAGGATACACCAATATCCTGATTCTCCATTTGTTCCCAAAAACCAATTGGAAATGGACCAGATTGTGGAGGGTTTATGGCATGCAGCGATGAAAAAAGAGCAAAAAGTGCGAATTGGAAAGAAATTTTATTCATGTTTTTCTCAATTGAATGATTGGTATTAATGACTATACAATGATGAAATATAATACAAATTCGATGTGCCAAACGTTAGCTACATCACTTATTGGAAAGATGTTTTACTAGAGGACTAGGGAGCCCAGATCAGGGAGGCGGCACCAAGAATACCAGCTTGTCCCTGAGGAAGGCCTGAACGAAGCAGGTCTATCTTACCAGCGTGACCATTGATCAAATGGCGGTCCATGGATCTCTTTGCAGGATCAAGGATACGTTCCCCTGCATTACTAAAGCCGCCATAGAATATGAATGCCTGTGGGCTTAATAGGGTTGCGGCCTGAGCCAATCCTTGTCCAAGTTTCTGTCCTGTATATTCATAGATCTTAAGTGCCATGTCATTGCCTTTGTCAAATTCTGCATCAAGCAAGAAACCATCAACCTTTTCACCGTGGATACTTTTTAAGAATTCATTATTCGGTTCCTCAACAAGAAAGGCATCTATGGTCTTTTTTATCCCACTGGCGGATGCATAGGACTCCAAGCATCCCTTGTTTCCACAGTTACAGTCCCTACCATCATCATCGATCGGCATGTGCCCCATCTCCCCTGCAAAACCGTCATGCCCATAGAGCAACCTACCACCACTAAAAATTCCACTTCCGAGTCCTGTACCAAGCGTGATCACAACAAAATCAGTCATATCCTTGGCAACACCATAATGCTTTTCTCCTAGAGCAGCAGCATTTGCATCATTGGTCAGATCGACCTTGCAATCAAACTTATCTTTGAAGAGATCTATTACGTCCACATTTCCCCAACTGAGATTTGGAGGATCCTGGATCATGCCCGTGAAATGGTTACCGTTGGGAGCACCAATACCAATACCAAGAACCTCAAGGCTATTATCCTGATGGCATATCTCACTGATCGATGATTCTATCCTATCCACTAGATCCAACACAGGAAGAGAGCCGTTAGTTGGAATTTCATCATGATGGTGAATTTTTCCATCTTGACCGATAAGCCCATATACTGTATTGGTACCACCAATATCAATCCCAAGCACCACCTGTTTATTCATTACGCATGTCCAAAGATCTGAGTTGGTTGAAAATTAGAACTGAAAGTTAAAAATTAAGAAGGTTGATATCTAATTTAATTCTGAACCCTGTCGAACCTTCATGTCAATGACAGGTGGCATGTTTGGCTCAGGCTCAATGACCACTGTTCTTGTAACGGTGGCTTCTGAGCCATAATCGTCTGCTACGGTAAGTTCAAAGGTATATTCGCCTGCCTCTGCCTCAAAACTGACCTTACCTGAAAAAGGATTGGGCCGTATTTCAACTGGCTCACCTGAGATCTGTTTCCAGACATACTGAATTTCATCCCCTACATCTGGATCAAATGAATTCGTTGCATCCATGATCATGGGATAGGTATTTGTGAGCGGAGAATTATCATGTTCCACCATGACCTTTATCTTCTGTCGTTCAGCAATGGCCATTTTTTCCAAAAGATCAATTTTTGCAACTGTTTCTGGCGAATGACCAACATCATAATTCAAACTATCTGTTGGTGCTTTTCGAGCCTCGGTCAATACTCGCGTCTCATATTCTTTCCATTGGAATATCAAAATGGCTGATGCCAAGATCAAGAAGACCGCCAGTCCCCTACTAATTAATTCTCTGGATAGATTAATTGCTTCCATTATTGAATCTTCCTATTATGTTATTCTAATTGAAAACAATGGAGGCATCTAGTTGAGCCATCAATTGCTCTACCATGGCATCATATGCACGAATGCCGGCAGTTTGTTGCGAACCAAAATCACCTCCCTTGATATTTGAGACCTTTGCAGAGAAAAACTCCTTGTTCGTAGTGGCATCCTTAAAAGTTATGATAGCGTTGCCAAATACAAAATAAGGGAAATTGCTGCCCATTCTTTTTGATCGTTGTGCAGTGTTGGACTCTATGTTGATAATTAGATCTGGATCATTGGTCACGAATTCCATTTTACGATTAAAATACTCTTTAAGGGCTGGCCCTATCATGGGCTGATCCATTATCCTGTTTATATTCTTTTCAGACGATATCAAAGTTGCATTGGCAGGTACCACATTGACTGTGGTCGAATGTGATCTACTTTTCATGTTAAGACGATGGCCATTCTCATCAAGATCTTTATAAAGCGACTCTTGATCCAATTTATATCTCACATCATATGAAGATGCCATTGAAGATGTTTCAAGATCATGTTGGATCAAACCCTTTGAATTAGAATAGACCGTGTATTCCTTTCCAAGCATGGAGATGTTGACGGGAATACCAGCCAGCGGTCGACCATCCTGACTGTCTTTTACCTGGATAGAGATTGAATTGCTCCTATCAACAAATGTTTTGACCATGTCTTTTTCTAATACTGCATCAAATGTTAATCTACCTTCATATTCATCAGACTTTTGTTTGATCAATGAATAGAGATTTGAGGTCTGACCATCATAATAAGCCTCTATTGGTTCATCATTGAATGGTAGTATCTCCATCCACGCCTTTTGTAAAAGTAAAAAAGAACGTACACCAAACTTCTTGTCTGCTTCTCCTATGTGCGCCACAACTGTCTTTTTGGCATTCTCCCTTAATCTTTCCAATGCCAATCTATATTTTTCCTTGTTCAATCTAGCGTAAAAGTATATTCCTTCCTTACTCTTATGTTTCCCCATGAACTCTAATTCAGGTAATAATAGATCAACTCTAGACTTCATGACTGAAGTTACCGCATTATCTACTGACCCATTGAAATCTGTAACAATTATATTCATCTCAGATGATAAGTTCACCTTTATCTGAGATGAGATCTCATGAATGGCATACTCCTTTGCAAGTTCACTTGGATTCTTTGATCCATCAGAAGATGCAAAGCCTACTCCATGCCAATATGATTGATCTTTCGGACGTGATTCTACCCAAACTGGGGGATTTGAAGAGCATGAAATAATGGTAAGAAAATTTGCCATTAAGAGAAAATGACCAATGAAACGAAAAACCATGTAACTCTAACGCAGATCAAGCACAATTCGTTTCAAATCCATTCCATTAAATTTTGGATTTTGCCTTATCGCACCTGGTTGTGTCCTAAGATTCTCAGGGACTGTTTTATAGACGTATTCAGTTATTTCGCCAAGATCGATCACATTATTTCCATCATCAGCATTACCTGCAAGCCCTTTAAGTAAACTATAAGTGAAAAAACTATGTTTCTTATCATCATAGACCTGGGATGTCTCTCCATTTGAGTTAGAGCTTAATATGGATATCTTTTCTGGAAGATCTGGGTAATCCCATAGAAGTCCTGAAGATTCTTCAGGGTCCAAATAGGTAATGTCAAGAAATAGAGTGATCGTCCTAAGGCTTCCTAATACAGATAACCTTGAAAGGCTGCTCAACATTTCCTCTAGTGGATATTTTGTGACATCACGATCAAACTTAGCATCTCTGGGAATCAAAAAAGGTCTCCCATTCACCCACTCACCATATCCACGATAATAGACATAGAGATCTATCTCATCCATCTCTGAGTATTTTTCAGCAGAAATGATCCTCTTTCTCAAATCTCCTTGGTATGGGTCAAAGATCATTCGATATTCGTCTCCTGAGGGACCTCCCTCCATTTGCCAAGGCTTTGATGGAAGCATCTGAAAGTCAGACAGACCAAATGACTGTCGAAAATATTTCCTCATCACATCTCGATCCCGATCAGCATAATCGAGAACACCATAGTTCTTATCTTGGTATTCTTGGGTTCCAAGGATCACCGCTAATCCATTTGGATTTTTACGTCCCAATGGGATCCGACGGTCAACATCAACCTCACCTAATTCATCGGGATAATATATGATATCTTCTGCACCAATGTCCTGGATCGTCAATTGCATTGGAGATCTATAATTTCTCATTATTTCAAGGTCTATTCTCTGGTCTGTTCTACGACCTAGGTAATCAACTAGTTCAACCTCAACTGCAAAATTATCCTCTGAACTCATCAAAGGGATCTCCACATCCATGTAATCTCCTGGTCTAAAACCTGGCAGGGTTACATTACCAGTGAATTCAGGTGTGGTATATGTTCTATTTTCTTTGACATGCACTGATACTGATTCAGTATCACCCTCACCAACATTTTGAATTCGAATCGTAAGGTCAACTATCTCATCTTTTGGAATATATTGAGTACCAAAATCATTGGAAACAGCAAAATCTGCAATGATCATTTTAGGAGGGATCATTGACTTAGATTCCACTTTGAAATTATATGGTAACTCTAGACCAACCTTTTCTCTTGAAGATAGTAAAAGTTCAAATTCATGCTCTCCTGACTCCAACTGGAGCATTCCCTGAATCTCAATTTTAATGAATTTGATCCTTCCAGCCTCTAATGTATCCAAAACAAATGGTTCTCCAATGACAAGAAAGATATCCGGATCTTTTGGAAGTACTGATGCTATGATATTGTGTGCAGGACTTTGTCCATCATTAAAAACAGAAAATTGCATGGTTCCACGTTCCCGTGCATCGATCATGCCATTCCCTGATGGTTCATTGATCGTCATGCCTTGTATTGTAAAATGCGGTGGATCAAATACAATATTACATGCTGATTCTGAAAATTCACTTTCTTGGCCATCCATGTCAACTGACGTAACAACAAAACACACATCTGCAGAAAAATCCAATGACCCCACAGTGAATTGTGTAGATCTTGATTCACCAACATATTTGATTGAATCTTGATCAAATTTCTCGTAAATCATGTAGTAATCTGCACCTATAACCTCGTCCCAATTCAAGTGCATGCTTGATACATCTGCATCTGCTTGGAGTCCCCTCGGGGGAGCCAGAGGAACTTTGGTACAATGCTCATTTGAAAGTTCTGTCTCAACATCATATTGATCTACGCAGGAAACGTTGTAGCAGTATTCCTTTCCTGGAGGCATTGGGTCAGTAAATGAAGTACTATTAACAGATGAAATAAACTCGGTATTTCTGTAAACATTATATGAATCCGCACCTTCTACTTCATTCCATATCAAAACAATATTAGTTTTACTATTCATCGAAGAAAGAATCGGAACATCAACAAATTCATGTGTCTTGGATTTTATCTCGATTGATGGTACGCTCTCATTTCTCATGCCATCGACCGCGGTTATCTTGTAATAATATTCATTTGAAAACTCTAAATCTGAATCAAAAAATGAAGTTGTATTTACAACCTCCAACTCTTCATCATCTCTATAAATCTTATAGGATACGGCGCCATCGGTGCTCCCCCAATTAAGTGAAAGTGAATTTTTTAAAGGTTCAATGGTTATGTCTCTAGGACTTTGTGTTGGTGCACTCTTGCAAATTGGTGGAGACATCTCTCCTTGGAGCCCATAATTTCCTGATGCTTGAATTTCATAGCAGTATTCTGTTCCGGGGTATACATCCTTTTCGAATCTAGTATCTTCACCTACATACACCTTCTCGCCATTTTCATATAGAACATAGAGTTTTGCCTGTCTTATGTCCTTCCAACTGATCATGAGACGTTCCGGACCAGTATTGACCTCTAGGGACTTGATATTTAGAATGGGATCAAAGGATGTTGGGGGGTCATCACCGAATAAATAACATTCCACGGCCTCATCTTGTCCTTCTAGGTATATTGAAAGATCTAGATCTTCATTCTTGTTCTTTCGTGGGTTAAGCTTGATGCGTTTTGAACCATCACCATCATGTTCTATGACCAGATAATAAAATTTTGGCTCTATCTCTTCTAATTTAAATTCACCCTTTCGATTTGTGATTCCTTCCTGGATGATCTCATCTTTTAAATTTCTTAGGGTCACAACCGCCTTTTTTACAGGCTTATTGGCTGGATTTATAACTGAACCAGTGATACTTACATTTTGTGAATAGATAAAGGTTAAAGCATGAAAAACAAGCGCAACTCTACTTATTGTAACAATGAATGAATGTCGACTTATCATAGACGATCAAGCACGGATTTGTCAAGGTAATTTATAGAGCACCCGTTCAGGATTAGATGTAAAAAGCAACGGGATCTGAGGTAAATCCTTATAGAGCGTTTTTGTCGTATCCTCTACATTTTTCAGAACATAATTGTGTAATTCTGATACCGTAACCTTCTTGTCACCATTATCGGCTTCTCCTTTTAAACCTTTAAGAAGATAATAGGTAAACATGCTACTTCCTTGATCTGGGTGTTCATATGCTAATTGGTTGATGTCTGAAGCAAAAAATACGGTTATGCTCTCTGGAGGCATCAGTTCCTTTGGTAGAGTGACAATAGGTTCTTCTGGCTGATTCTTTTTCTTCTTTTTCTTCTTTTTCTTCTTTTTCTTTGCATCTTCTTCTTTGATCTCACCTTTTTTAACAATGTTTTGATCAAATGCAGCATTATTAAAATCCACATCCATGAATAGCGTTACATTACCAACTTCTGGCATGGACTGAATATGTGCAAGGTCTGAATATAGATTCCTCAATGGAAAGAAGGTTGTACTATTCTTTGAATTTGCATCATACGGCAATAAGACCTTTTCACCTTGATGTGTTGTACCCTCGCCTGCATAATAAATTATGAGGTCTAAACTATCTTTTTCAGAATACTCAAGATTGGTAACGATCTTCTTTTTCACATATCCTACACTTGGGTCAAAAATTGACCTGAAGTCACTACTAGATATTCCATCATTGAATAACCAATATTGGCTGGGAACTATCTCATGGTCTGACATTCCGAATAGATCATGAAAATATTCTCTAACCTGTTTAACATTCTCCTGTGTTGAAGGTTTGCTCACAATAGTTGAGTCCCAGAATGCAAGGTTTCCTAGTACAATGCCAATGGTCTCTCTATCAAGTGAAACCCTTGGTATGTTGGTAATGATGTCAGGTAAAATTGTCTTCTCACCTATGATCAGATCCTTTGGGTAGGGTGTCTCATAAAAAACAAGTTGATCCTTACCCTTGTATGTCTTCATTGTTTCAATAAAGATAGGAACAGTTTTCCTTGTCTCAAAATAATCATATAATTCAAGTTCAATGGTAAAATCATCTTCTCTTGTAAAGACCTCAAAACTAAGATCTATCTTATCACCGCCACTAATAAGTCCATATTCATGTAACTCGTCCTCATCCTCGGTTACAAATGAACTATCACGACTAAATTTGATACTAGCAGTATCCGTAAGCCCAACTGAAAGATTTTGTACCCTGACGGTTATGGTCACCACCTCATTCTTAGGTACATAGTGCTGACCCCATTCATTATCTATGGCAAAATCAGTGACCACAAGGTTGGGAGGTGTCACCTTTAATGTTGGGAAAGATATTGGCTCAGGTTCAAGATGTTGTCCAGAGAATTCCTCTACTCTAAAAAAGAAATTTCTATCCCCACTCTCGATCTTGAGTTTTGCATAGATCGGAATCTCAATTTGGATGGTATCTCCAACAGCAAGGATTGGGATCGTCTCAACAGAATCGATCTTTAGTGAAGGTGTCAAAGTACCTTTCTCTGGCTTTAACCACGGCTTCAGTTCTCTTGCTGGACTTCTACCATCATTGACCACTTTAAATATTGCCCATCCATTCTCACGGCCATCCAACACACCATTACCTGTATTTTCCATGAATTTCTTTTCGATCAAAGTAAGGTGTGGAGGTGGCAATACATATCCACACATGGTCGGCGACCTAGGGCCCTCATCACCATCACCATCTTCACTTGCTATCTGATAGCAATATTCAGTATCAAAGTCGAGACCCTTATGCTGATAATTTGTACTTTTTGTCTTTGTAAGAAAAGTAAGTGAATCAGTGTCTTTGTCCACCTCATAAATATTATAAACTACGGCACCAACCATTTGCTTGAAACTAAACATGACTCTCCTTACATCTCCTGTCACCTGGAGCATCCTAGGGTAATTGACCATTATTTTCTTGCATTCTGAATTTGACGCAGGACCTTCGGTGTCATATTTGTCAACGACCTTGATATCATAACAATAGAATTTTCCAGGAGGAACAAAATCCTCATAGGTAGTATTAGTTGTACCAGTAATTAATTCCCCATCACGATAGATCCTATAGGTATGATCCACACGAAGATCTGACCGTTCCCAATTCAGGGTGACCTTTTCTAGATCTGCCTCTGCTGTAAGCCCTACAGCCAAGACCTCTTCGTGGGTCGTTAGAGGATATGTGATCTTTGGTCCATCATCTCCTTCCTGATCATAACTACATGCTTCATAGGTATAATAAGTATCATATTTTAGATCTGCATCTACAAGTTCGGTCGCATCCGGAGTATCTAATATCAACTCACCATTTCTATAGATTCGATAACCAGATGCAGCCAAGACAGGCTCCCATGTGAAAGCAGCATAATTTCTTAGTACCCTGCCAGTAAAATTTCCTGGTGGTGCAAAATAACCTTTGGCACATTGAATTTCCGCATCTGGACCAACAGTTTTAAATGTGTCTTCAGCAGCAAGGGTATAACAATATTCTGTACCTGGAGTCACTGGGTCAATGAAACTAAGAGCATCCAGATCAGCTATGTTTCCACCATTTCTAAAGATCTTATATTTTCCAGCCATGCCTGGTATGGGATCCCAACTTATCTCGATCGAATTGACCTTCCCTTCCAATTTGAATGTTGGTGCCGTTACCTCAGGGTGGGTGGTTACAGAATCAATCTGATTAACACCCTCAATACCATCTGCATCTATTGAGTTTATCTCATAAACATAGGCTGTGTTCCATTCCAGATCTTTTTCTTCATAAATCAACTCTGACTGCTTTGCCAAAAGTTCTCCATCCCTGTATAGCGCATACTGCTCTACTCCTGGTACTTCAGGCCAACTTAGATTTATCAATCGCCCACTACCTTCAACTGCGTATCCACCTGCTACTACTGAAACTGTTAGATCTGGAGGAGGAAATGATGCTTTTTCAGTTATGGTATTTGATGTTGGACCTTCTAGGTCATATAGATCGATCGAACGAACCATGTATGATGTGGGTACACCAGGTGCAACAATGTCAACATAAGAGGTGTCACCTATTACATTTTGGATCATTCTATCATTTTTATAGATATTATATGATTTTGCTTGTGGAATGTCTGACCAGTGAACCGTTAATTGTCCTACACCTCTTTCTACCCATACTTCTGGTCTTAGGCCTTCGGTAGATAGATCAATTCTTAGGTCTTGAATGTCTGCATTGGTCACGTGTACCCTATCGCCACCATTACCACTTCCATTTCCATAGACCATTATGGTATAATGATCAGCAATGATCTCATTATCAAATCTGAACTTCCCATTCCTTGAGACCACAAACTCTTCCAGCATATTTGTACCCGAGGAGTCATATAAAAAGACCTTTGCTTGGTCGACATTTTTTTCATCACCTGTTTCATCTAGCAAAAGACCCTCTATGACATAGATCTTAGGTGTCCTTACTTTATACTCTGGGGAAGGAGGTCCTTCTATGCCATCTTCTGTTAATGAGGTGAGGTAATATGTATACTCAGTATCCCATTTCAATTTCTTGAGATTGATCTCATTCTTGGTCGTATTGGTTTGCAATTTACCATTTGCATAGAGATTATAAGAACTAGCCCCTTCTACAAAGTTCCAATCTATCAAATTATTATTTCTTCTATCGTTGACAACATTGATGGTGTCGGGTGGGCTAAATTGGCTCTTATCACAGGCAGCATCAGACTTAGGGCCGATAGAACCATATTTATCTACGCCAGCAACTGTAAAACAATTTTCAGTACCAGCCTCAGTCGTAACACTTGCAGTCAAACTGGTTGTTGAATCAATGAGAGTACCGTTTTGATAAACATAATAACTAATACTGTTCTTTGTTGTTTTCCAATTCAGAGTAACTTGATTTGCTCCACTTTCTGCCTTTAGACCCTTTACTTTTGCAATTTCTGGATGCGTAGCAGAAAATATGCTCACTGACTGGTTACCCTCATCAGAATGATGGTCGAGAGTAGCAACAGTGTATGAATACTCTGTTTCATATTTCAATTTAAAATCGGTGTATGAATTATCTGGGGTAGAATTGACCTTCTCACCATCCCTGTATATGGCATACCCTGTTGCATCCTCTACAGCATCCCAAGATAATTTCACATTATTCTTTTTGGCTTCAGCCGCCAAATTCTCAGGTGGTGCCATTAGTGCTTTACCATATTCAGTGATCGAGCGACCTCCCATCGTCTTATCAGTCTTGACTAATACTACATTGTAAGCAAATGTCTGACCTGGATCTACAGCATCAAGATAAAAAGTTTCACGGACCGTACCTATCTCATTATTGTCTCTATAGACAATATATTCTGATGCACCTGGCACAGCCTGCCAATTCAAGGATGCACCATTCCCAGCTGGTTCCATTTTGATCTGTACTTGGTCTGGGTTGGAGTTCAGTTTAGGAGCAAGGTCCGCTATCTTTGCACCACTTATTGTAATATTTTCTGTTATGCCATAACCATCAGGACCATAAAAGTTCAAGGTATACTTCCCATCAGGAATATTCTTCAATTTGAATTTTCCACTATTGGGTGTCTCAACCTCAATAACTTTTTTCTTATCCTGATCATACAGGACTACTCTAACAGGTCCTATTTTTTTCCCTTCTTCATTGAATGCACGGCCAACAACATCATACCCCTGACCTAACAAACGAGAAAATAATAGGATTACTACTATGATTTGATTCCATCCATATGAGGATGGATTTGGAGTTCCGCTATTCCCCTTCATATTACCTCGGTTTTTTTTTTGCCAAATTAACTATGGATTACCTAAATGGCGCTATACAGTAAACTTAATTATTCACACTTTAATTGTAAACATTTTTATGAATTTTGTATTTTGG
>CAYZJY010000064.1:273-11575 GCA_964478995.1 uncultured bacterium | reverse complement strand
TTAAAAAATGGATGTAAAGATAAGATAAAGGCATGGCGAATATCAATGAGTCAAAACGGTCTAAAACCCCACCATGACCTGCCAAAAGGGAACCACTATCCTTTACACCTACATCCCTTTTCAACATGGATTCGGTGAAATCACCCAATTGTCCAAAAAACCCTGATATTAATCCAAAAACCAGGGCATCATTCAATGAAAAATAATCACCTAACCATCCTTGGTAGTGAAAGACCAGCATTACTGCAAATGCTGCGATTATCCCACTGATCGAACCTACCCATGATTTTTTAGGACTAACACTGGGGAAGATCTTCTTCTTTCCAAAAAGTGTACCCAGAATAAATGCTGCAGAATCACATGTCCAAACTGAAAGGACCAGTGCCAAGGATAATTGAGTGCTCATGACTTGATCAAATTGCCTTATGTCAATCGCTGTACCTAGCAAAACAGATATGAATAATATGCCTGCCAATGTTGTAGAAATATTTTGACCTGGGTTTTCTTTTTTTGAGAATAATTCCCATATGCACGTGAGAATAATTATCAATATAATCCCACCTAATAATTGATGCGCAGTTATGATCGGTTGAACATAATAATAGTCTGCTATGAAAACGGTTGAGGCCATGCCCATCCATCGGAGTGGTTGGGCTCCTTTCTTTTCCATCATTCCATAAAACTCTCCAAGAGCAATAACCGAGGATATCAATATAAAAATACTATAAGATAGGCCTCCTTTCCATATGAGAAATAGCCACAGTGGTATGCCGATTGCATTGATCAAGTTTCTACCTTTCATCATAGGGATACTCTCCTTTTATTCAAACTAAGACATCAATCATCTTTGATTGCATAGTAACATCAATGGGTGTACTTCCGATTAATTCACCATCAATATTCAAAGAACTTTCCTCTATTGGAATAACAGAGAATTTTTCGACTTGTCTGTATTCAACCAATGGACTTTTGATGTGTTCTCCACTAAATAATTTAGGGAATAATTTCAATAATTTGATCTTCGAAGATTTGCGAACGATCACTAGGTCTATCTTGCCATCATCAAACTTTGATCTAGGTGCCATTCTCATTGCCTTACCAGTATGTATTGTATTACAAGCTATGATGAAAACAAAATCCTCTTCGATCACTTCATTGTCAATTAACAATTGGGCAATTCGCCTCTTCCCCATCAAAACCTCAAGGATGGCAGCCACATCATACCGCAACCCCCCCAACCATCTTAACTTTTCTGCCAAATGACCAGCATCAGTCACAAGACCCCATCCAATAATGTTGAATGAATAATAGAGTTCATCCTTTGCATCCACTTTGGCTATGTCAAGTTGACGCAAATTTCCCTTCAATATTCTACTTGTAGCTTCTAATGGATCCAAACAATCAACATCATGCATGAAGGCGTTTCCAGTTCCTCCGGTTATGAGCCCTAATGGTATGGTCTTTTGGTCATCTCTTTTCAACATTCCATTGATCATCTCAAACATCGTTCCATCACCACCTATCGCACACAGGCCATCATACCCAGAGTAATCTAATTCCTTTGCTAGGTCTTTTGCATGACCAGCATAATCAGTAAAAAGAATGGTCAGTTCTGCATTTGCATCTTTGAATAAGGGCTTGACCTTAGCTAAGATATCCAATCCCTTCTTTGTTCCCCCTGCAGGGTTCACTATCAAATAGAATTTTTTCAATTGGGTTTTGACCGGTGTTGCATATACTTACCATCCCCCCATTCAATGACCTCGATCTTGACATCCGTCGTCCCTTGAACAATGAAGTCTAATTTTTTTGCCGCACCATATGAGCAATCTAAAATTCTACCCTTTACATAAGGACCTCTGTCATTTATTCTTAATATGAGTGATTTTTGATTTGCAAGATTTGTCACGCGACATACGGTGTTAAGTGGTAAGGTTTTATGAGCCGCAGTCACGCCGTACATATCATATACTTCCCCATTAGCGGTAAGTTTACCATGAAAATCTTCAGCATAAAATGAACTAACACCTTTCATGACCTTACGATGTTTTTTGTTTGAAGGTCCATTCCTTTTTGAAACGCTACCTTTTTTATTGAGGGTTTTTCTAGTCTTTTTAGGGGTTGTTCCCGTGCCGTACCTAGGAGCGCTACTACAACCAATGAATATCAAAAGACCGATGAAAATACTAATAAAATGAAAACGAATTTTAATCATGAGAAATTTGCCTTAGTGCCTCATATACTACAATACCAACACTTGTTGCCAAGTTTAAGCTTCTAATATTTGGATTATCCATTGGAATAGTACAAGCATTTTCCCAATGTGATCTTAAAAAATTTTCATCAATACCGTTCGTCTCACTACCAAAAACTAAAAAATCACCTTCATTATACTTTCTTGATACATAAGAACTGGTAGCCTTTGTGGTCAAAAGGTGAAATGCATGTTTTTTTACCATGTTTTCTAGATATTCATCAATATCTGGAAAATATTCCCAATCGATATGTTCCCAATAGTCCAACCCTGCTCTTTTCAATGTGCGGTCTGATAGTTCAAAACCTAATTTACCGACTATATGTAGGCTCGTATTGGTTGCTCCACAAAGTCTGCCTGTTGAGCCCGTATTTGGGGGGATCTGTGGTTCAAGAAGGACGATCGTAAACATCTTTCTCTAATCTTGTGTTCATTCTTGGTATGCAATATGGATCAAGCACCAAACTGGTTGCCATTCCGAATAAGGATGCACCAGCATTCTTGAGAGCATTCAAATGACTATAATTGGATATGCCACCGGTCGCAATAACTGGCAGGTCAAGGGAGGAGAACAAGGTGACCATTTCAAGTGTTCTCGTAAAAATGGCAGGCCCAGATAAACCTCCACCGCTCATGGAAAGATCTTTACTGGAAAGGTTCAATTCAGACCTTGTTTTAAATTGCGTATTTCCAGCATTGACAATCATGGAGTCGTGTGACGCACATACTTCACCGATCTCATTGAGTCTAATGTTTGTTGCATCTGGAGAGACCTTTACTGATATGACCTCGGATATATCTTCCCTGATCTTACCTATCAATGAATCCAATAACTCTGGGTCATCTCCAATGGTTGATCCATTAACAGTGTTAGGGCAACTGATATTCAATTCATAAAAATAATTCCATTGGTTTCCTTTCAAGCAAGACTGTGTTTTTTGGATAGTAAAGAGATAATCATCAAAATGATCACCGCCTATGCTAATACCTAATGGCCTCCCATATGACCATAGATCCAGGCTGGGAAGATCTTTTAGAAAATCATCGATGCCAGGTCCCGGAAGACCTAAAGCATTTACCAATCCTCTATCTCCATCAATACGTACCTCTTGTAGTCTAGGACTTGGGTTTCCATCTCGCTTTTCTCTCATGATTGTTTTAAAGATCAATCCACCTAATCCCATTTGCAACCAAGCATCCAATATCTTTTTCTCAGATTTGAATGATGAGCCGATCAAGGGCGAAGGAAATACAAGGCCATGGATTTTGATGGAATTTGCAATTGGAATATGAAAACCAAAAATTGACTTATTGAAAAATGGAATAGAGCCAAGTACTCCATCACCAAATCTCACTGCTGGTTCTAGGTCTTTTGGAAGGAAGAAAACCTTTTGGTATAAATAAATGACACGAGTTACCAAATATCGTGTCGTACGATAGATTATGGAATAGATATTGGCTCTCAAATCTATTCCTTAATATCAGATTCCGTGGTATCAGATTTGACGGTTGAGAGGGCAAAATTGATTGAGTTCATCCTTTCATTCGCTTGAATTGATTGTTCCGTATTTGGATGATTTTCTTTGAGCCATCCGTAATACTTGAGTGCGCTATCGATAATTGCCTCTTGATCATAAAAATATCCTATGGCATATGCGGCCGAGACAGAATATTCCGTCTTTGCATCCAATTTAATCGTGGATTTGAATAGTTTGATCGCATTACTTGGGTTATGAGTTATCTGTGACTCTGCTTGCATGAATATTTTTTTTTGCCCCCTAGGCTCATTAGCAGTAGCGGTACTATCATCATTCAAATAAAGAGCATAGTCAGAATCTGGAAACAAATTCAACAATTCATTCTTGACCTTCAATGCAGAAGTTGAATCATTCAGTGAATAATGTACAAAGACGAGAGCAAACATGGATTTTGAATTAAACATGGATTCTGGATGTTCATTGATGATCTTGTCGAATAACACCTTGGACTCATCATATCTATTAAAGGTAAAGGCTTCAAGGTCTGCAAGTTGATAGTATAACTGAGGTACTGTGCGACTAGGTCTCTCTTTTTGAGATACGAATAACTTGGTGGAGTCAATTGCTTCATCATTATTGATCTCTGATTCAGACCGATCCATTTGCATATGTATTTCTAGGTCTTTGTTTGTTTTTTGATATTCAACGATAGCATTAACGTAGTTCTTTGCCATGGGAGAAAATAGAGACCTGCCTGACTCTTTTGATACCATCTCAAAAAATTCTTTTGCTTTTTCCATGTCCCATTTTTCTGATGTGTATATTTGCCCCAATTGATAATATGCTTCCGCTGATACAGACGTTCTCTGATAGTCATTGACTATGGATTCAAGACGAGTTTCTATCTCCGACGTCTCACCCTGTGCTCTGTAAAGTTGTACTAATTCCAATTCTAGGTCACCCGCGATCCTCAAGAACTTATCATCCACTAACATTGATTTGATCTTTTTCTGAGCCTCTTTATAATTCTTCTGCATTCTCAATATCTTTAGAATTTGCAAATGAGCGTTCTCTATCTTTTCCTTTGATAATGAATGAGAAATGACATTGTTATAGCCATTCTTTGCCAATTCATAATCTTGCCTATTAAATGCCATCTCAGATAATCTACCATATATGACACCCTTTTCATCTCTTTCTACAGTTAACTTGGCAGCCTTTTGCAAATGGGATATAGAAAGATCAATGTCCTTTGATTCTTTTGCAATTTCTGCCAATGATAGGTTGCATTTTGCTTGAATACCTCGAGTGGTAGAATTATCTAAAAGTTCATTTAGTTCATCCAAAGCCGCACGGACACTACCTTTTTTCCATTTACATAGGGCGCGCCAGTATCTTGATTCTTCAACATTTTTTCCTTTACCCTCAGATTGGACAGTATTCAAATCAATAATGGCAAGATCATAGTCAGACCTGTAGTATCTTGCCTTGGCCATTAGTAGATGAGCCTCGATCACGAATTTGGAATCTGGAAAATCATCTATGACCTTTTTACACTTAGTGATGGTCTTTCCATATTTATCCATTGCAGTTATGGGTATGGATTCCCCGTCTTTTTCCAATCTTAGTTTTTCCGCCTCTTCATAATATTGACGTGCATTATAAAATGTATTGAAATAAGCACAGCCATGGATCAGGACCGCAAGAGTTACAAATAAATAGGATTTTGACCTTATAGTCGTATGCATATGATGGGAAATTTACTTATTTGATTTAAGGTGAAGTCAAAAATAATTTGGTAGGTATGGAAAGAACGATAATACTCATTCTTGTGATGGTTTTCTCCTTTGACAACCTTCAATCTCAGGATAATGGTGAAGAACTTGATGTTTATGGGTTCATCGATATCAAGACCGACAGCATGAACGTCCCATTCTTCATTGATGGATACTACGTTGGCAATCATCCTCTTAAAGCTCCTATCCCTGTGCTGCCTGGGTTTCATGAGGTGAGTTACATCCCACCCGACATCCAAGATGAGAAGGTCAAGGACGCCTTGACCGAAGGCATAAAACGTGTCTATGTAGCAGAGAATGATACCCTTGAAGTATTTCTATTCTATGATCATTATCTATCTCAAGTTGAGACCCTCCATGAAGAGATCAAAATTCAAAATTATGCAGGCCTAACCTTATTTGGCGTATTGCTCTATTTCTTACTTTCTATTTTATAAAACTATTCTATAAACCTTTATTTTTTCTCTGTAATTTCAGTCATGCAGCATCACCATACACTTGAAGAGGGTTTTAAATACAAACCTGATTATGAATGGCCAGAACCAGGCTCAAAACAGGATTGTCCTAGATGTGGTGAAGATCTGGAACTAGTTGAGAATAAAGAGTCTTACTATGGAAAACCTTGGTGGTGTGCTCCATGCCAGTGGCAATTCTCTGAAGAAGACCTAAATCAAGTAGAGATCGACTCAAAAGAAGAAGAATAGGTCAGGCGTTTGGCATTTTTGGAATTTGACCCTGTATGTCTTCCATTATCCAACTCACAACCGTCACATCATCCAAATAACCATAGTCGGGAATAATATCCGGGATCTCATCATTTTCATCAATGAAATATGACATAGCAAAAAGAACCTTTTTGATGACCAATTCTGGGAGATCAGTGTACAATTCTAGTATCTTTACAAGTTCAGCCATATCCTCTATTAACTCAACTTCAACTGCATTTAATTTTCCATCGTCTAGCATCGCCTGGATCTTAATACCTAAAAACTTGATGACATCATCTTTGCTCTTAGGGTCGATCTTATCTATCAATTCTTGATAATGAACTTTATCTTCTTCCGTGATCTGAAATAATTTAGGGTCTGTCATGTTATTAAATTCTTAATCGTAGAACATAAATACAATGGAAATTGAAAAAGAAATAAAAAATAGACTGTCAAACAAAATGAACCTTATTCATTTTGAAATAAAGGATTTTACTGGACGTCATCTGAATCATGAACTTCATGAGGGTGGATTTCATCTTGAGACCATAATTGTATCAGATGATTTCAATGAAAAAAATCTAGTGGACAGACATAGAATGGTGTATGAGGCAATGGGAGAGTTGATGAAACATGAAATTCATGCACTGAGCATGAAAACACTAACACAAAGAGAATGGGAGAAATAGGAAATGGGTTGGTTCTCTAATAAAAATAAAGATCAAGTCAATACTGAGCCCAAGGACATGTCTCCTTTAGAGGCAGTGACCCACTTATGTGCTTCAATACAGTTGGCTGATGGGCAAGCAGATTATGAAGAACGTGAAGCATGGATCAATGCCATAAAAGAACTCTTTCCAGAATTCAGTGAAGAACGTGCGGATAAATTCCTGATCGATGCTCAGACGGTCATTAATCAAAAAATGGGTCAAGAAAGGATGATGTACATATCACAAGTACTTCAGCGCATTAAGGTACTTCTTAATGATGAACAGATCAAAGATCTTGAGCCGAAAATATCAGATCTCATTGAGGCTGATGGAATTATCATGACATCAGAAATGGAAATTGCAAAACTTATTGAGCAACAATTGGGCATAGACATAAGTTTAGACGAAAATCTCTGATCGTTCTATTTAAACATGGGGCGACCAACCTGCACCTCATCATAGATCATGTCGCTCCCATCAACCCAAATATTATTCATTAAATATTTTGTCTTCTTTTGGAGTTTTTCTCCATGCAACAACTCAATGATCGTCTTCACTTTTGTTATTCCATTTTGGTTACCTGCAACGTCTTCCATGCTGATAAACTGTTCACCACTGACCACTGACTGAGATATTGTTAACGACCCTGCAGTCGTAAAATACCATGACATCAGACTTTCTTTTTCATCATCCCACATGATCAGTGTCTCCCCTCCGTATTCCCCATCATTAACTGAATGGATAATCTTTATTGCATTTCCATTTAATGCTCGTTCCCAACTTAGTAGATCACGCATGGGTCTTTCCTTCGTGGAATTAATGAATTCACCACTAAAGGTTTTTCCCAAATACTGCCTCAATGGAATTAAATGCTCGGAAAGTGGTTTGTGTATATCATTTTGAGCCATGCAAAGTCCAAACATGATAAACGATGTTTTAATGATGTTTTTCATTTCATCCTAATTTGAGACAATATTTTATTTGGCGTAAGAATCTGCTCCTAAGAAATGAATCGAGACATAGTCTTCATCACCCAACACCCAACTATCATGTGGCAATGGAGGGACATAAAAAACATCACCCTCTCCAAGGGTAGTGATATCTTCATTTCCAAAAACAACCGTAGCACGTCCTTCAAGGACCATTCCGAGATGCTCAACATGGCAGAATTGTGTATCCGACAGCGGTGAAACATCTTGCGACCATTTCCATCCTGGTTTATAGGTTGCCTTACCAATGGTCATTCCAGGAAGATTGAGTAATTCAAATCTGCCTTTCTCAAATTCTCTTATCTCATCTGGATCCTCAAATCTCTTAATGATAAGGTCTAGCATCTATTGTCTCATTGAACTTAAATGGTTGTAGTATTGGATGTTCAAATAATAAACATCACGGTTGTTATTAAAGCAGAAAACAAAATTGCTTTGATCATTATGCTTATTGAATTCTTTCTTTGAATATTGAGAAAGCCTTTATGTCTTTCTCTTTCATATTTTGTACCCAAATTCTTTATGCCTAGATATGCATTGACCACACATGTCTTATCTCTAGCCTCGATCAATGGGACTATCGCACATAAGGAAGTAAGGAAGACTGCTCCTCTAAGATATATTGATCCTTGAAATAGAAATACATAAGCCATGATCAGCAGGGTCATGACCAGACCAACATAGCCATAGACCAGCCTACGTCTTACCTCACGTCCTCCTATGTTTGGGCATGTTTCCATACAATGATATCCTAATAACAAGTTGCCTGAAATTTTACTAATGCAACCATGAAAAAACTAGTTCAACCAACTCGTTTTGAGAATTAACATTATTTATCTAATATCTTCGCATGATAAGATTAAATAACCAATCCATATTGGTCTTCACCATCAATATTACATTACTACTACCAATATCTGTAAATGCCCAACATTTCAAAGGGCCCATCGATACAAACCATCCAAACCCATTCTCATATCAGGATCATTTAGATTTAGGTGATGGGATGGAGAAATATTTACTTCCCATCCAACTTGGGACATTCCTATATCTGGAATATGGTATTGACCATCATTCATCAAAGAAACCCAGATCAGAACCTAATTCTCTAGATGGTTATTTTAGAGATAAACTAAGATGGGGTCCTTCAAATATGAATAATGCAAGTTCAGTAAGCGACATCTTGCTATACGGTGTATTTCTTGGAAGTTTACCCGTCCTTCCATTATTGTCAGATAATGGATACGTAAAAATGTTGAGTATCAGTCTAGATGTATTATCCTTAAATGGAATCATAACTGACATTGTAAAAATGACCGTAGGAAGACAAAGACCAGATTCGTTCCACGCGACACGCGAAACCACAGATGATTCTTTCAGGTCTTTTTTTAGTGGCCATACCAGCACTACCTTTGCCCTTGGTACATCCAATGCCATAATACTATCAGAAATATATCCTGAAAAAAGGAAATTGATCTGGATCGGCAACCTATCTTTAGCTGCTGCTACGGGATATTTTCGAATAGCCGCTGATAAACACTACATGTCTGATGTAATATGCGGAGGAATTGTTGGGTATTCTGTCGCACGCATGGTACACAGAAAATGGGAAAATAATGGATTGAGAGTGAAAATCAACCCCATGATGAAAGACCTTTCGATCAATCTATCATTTAGTTTATAAAATAATTTTATAGATAAAAAAAGGGGATTAAAATCCCCTTTTTATTATTTTCCGCCAAACCAGGACCAAAATCCCTTCTTAGCTTTTTTACCATTATTCTTGGTAGTGGATTTGCTCTTCTTCTTACCCCATTTCTTCTTCTTAACCTCTTCCATTCCAGCCCTTTCATTCATGTCCATTGCTGAAATTGGAGCAGTTACGCTAAATAAGAGTACTGCAGAGAGAATCCATTTCATTTTATTCTTCACTTATAACTCCTAGTTTTAAATTATAATTGAATAACTTAGCCAAACTTACATACTATTTTTCACTTTTGAAAATGAGATAAGTCTACTATACGGGCCTAATCGTTCGCACGAGCTTTTATTAAGTTTGCCTGATTATGCAATCGCTTGACCTCTACTAATTCATACTGCCCATGAGAATGACACCAAATGGCTTTACCCTCTACCAATCCTCTATCGAACATATGCTCTCTTCCATCACGATCTTCGATCAGGGTGACCTCAACTATTTTGTAGGTCTTAGGCCTACTAGTACAAGAAAATGAACTCAGAGAAAAAATAAAGAACAAGGACAAACATGATAATAATTTCATCTTTATCAAAGATCTGTGGCCAATTATTTGACCATTGCCTGCAACCATTGTCCGTGATTATCCTGGAAAGGGTTTCCAAGTGGCTGCCATCCCTCTTTCATTAGAGCATTAACCGCATCAACTAGAGCCTCATCCCTTGAAGTAAAGATCCCATCACATTTTATGATTGTATATTCGGTCTTCATGTGAATCTCCATTTATTTTTTTTCAAAACCATGGTCATCATAAAAGATCTTGATCTTTCGCTCATGACCTAAAAAACTCGATAAGCCCTTTGTTATATTTCCTCTATCTTGATGCATTTTTTGACCCATCTTTCATTCTTCACTCTTTTAAAGACAAAATAATCAATGGTGCATTTGGCCTTTGCCTCAACTTTTTCAGTCTCAAATTGTCTTGAGTTCGGTTCCATGATCAAAACAAACGCATCAAACGGTCTGGTAGCATGTTGGCTTACGCTTGCCATTGCAGAAAGCGCATATTCCATTTGATTTTCATACCTATTTCGATTCACTTCAATATTAAGATGAAGAATTTTCTTACCATTTTCCCCATAGACACGAGTACGTGTTATCTTTGGTGAGTTATGGTCTCTGGCAAAATATTTTGGGATCATCATTGCCACTTGGCGATCAGAAAATTTTGCCTTCGCATGAATCGAATTGAACAATCCAAATAAAATGATGATCAAACTATATAAATGATTTAAACTCATGTCATGAATAATATTTTTTACATTAATTAGGTTCTATTGATAATCTAACCTAATAAATAATCATATTTTATCCTATCCTCATAAAACATCACTGATAAATTTGGTCGAGATGCCCCATCATCTGATCCATGATCAATTACTGCCTATGGTATGGCAATATTGATCAAAGCCAATAGATCGAATATGTCTACTAATAGATTCATGTCTAGGTCTGCATTGGCAAGTTCCTGGTCTGTCAATTCCTCGCCAAGGAGATAAGTAACGACCATTAATACATCAGCAATGTCAATGTCTCCATCCCCATTAACATCACCATGGTCTTGTTCGACGCTTATTCTGATGACCCATCCAGTCCAATTATTTGTTGGATC
>CAYZJY010000064.1:0-263 GCA_964478995.1 uncultured bacterium | reverse complement strand
TTTCCGTAACCAGCAATGGTATTTCCATCATCAGATATGCAAAGTGCCTTAACCAGGTCCCATTGCTCGATCTCTGTCATCCCCATGTCTAGAAGATATGACCTAAGGTTGACGAATTCTCCTCCTGTCTGATCGTTAGATATGCAGGCCTTATAGAATATTGGACTTTCATTCAAGTATTCACCTACAGCCACAAGATTCTCTGATACATCAAACACCCTACTCACATTCGTGGCTGCAGCATTATCGGGAACCCCTAGACC
>CAYZJY010000063.1:3260-11641 GCA_964478995.1 uncultured bacterium | reverse complement strand
CACTTCCATATCAAGTCTAATAATAATTCCTTTATCCAGGACTCTAATAATCTCACCACTGACTTCTTTTCCAGTTTCATAATTATTTATTATTTCAGGCCAAGGGTCATCATTTACTTGTCGATAACCTAGTGATATACGTCTATTTTCTCTTGATATTTCTAAAATCCTAACTTCAATCTCTTGGCCTTTTTCAACGACCTCCTTAGGATGTTTAATTACCCTAGTCCAAGACAAATCTGATATATGCACCAAACCATCAATCCCATCTTCTAAAGCTGCAAATGCACCAAATTGAGTTAGATTTTGAATTATAACTTTATGGACAGTACCCACCATATATTTCTCTTCTATTTCATCCCAAGGGTCTGGAGTCAATTGTTTAACACCAAGGCTAATTTTTTTATCCTCAGTATCAATAGATAAGACCTTAGCATCTACTTCATCACCCATATTATAAACCTCTGAAGGATTTTTTATATGTTTTGTCCAAGAAATCTCAGATACATGAATAAGCCCCTCAACTCCTGGTTCTAATTCAATGAAACAACCGTAATTTGTTAGACTTACAACTTTGCCTTTCACAACATTCCCAATTGGGAATTTTATTTCTACATCATCCCAAGGATGTGGTGCAAGTTGCTTTAAACCAAGTGAAACCCTTTTCCTTGCTTCATCATACTCTATGACCTTAACAGTTATTGAATCATTCATTGATAATATCTCTGAAGGATGATTTACTCTCCCCCATGATAAATCAGTAATGTGCAGTAATCCATCAATTCCGCCTAAGTCAACAAAGACACCAAAGTCTGTAACATTCTTAACTCTACCTTCTAATATTGAACCAATTTCGAGTTCCTTAAATAGAGCATCTCTTTGTTCTTGCAAACTATCTTCTAAGATTATTTTATGAGAAACGACTATATTTTTTCTTGACTCATTGAATTTTACTATTCGTATCTCAATCTCTTTATCTAAATAAATATCGAAATCCTGAATTGGGCGAACATCGACTTGAGATCCTGGCAAGAATGCTTGAACTACACCTAAATCTACTATAAGGCCTCCTTTAATCCGGCGAACTATTGTGCCAGTAATGATTGTTTCATCTTCAAAAGCATTCTTTAACTCTTTCCATCGACGCATAAAGTCAGCTTTCTCTTTTGAAAGGATAGTGTTACCACTAGCATCTTCAATGAATTCTAAATACACCTCTACTTGATCACCAATTACTGGTAATTCATCCACTTTAAATTCAGATCTATCAATAATGCCTTCTGATTTGAATCCAATATCAATAAGTACATCTCTCTCATTCATACCAACAACACGACCTTCAATCAATGAATGTTCTGAAATATCTCCAAATGTACTTGAATATTGTTCTTCCAGGTCGTCATTGACCTCTAAAGAAGAATCTTCATTAAGATCACTGGTATTTATAACTTTTATATCATCAAATAATTTAGGATTCAGATAATCTTTTATTTCGGCTACATCTTCGGCCGTGGTCGTAGACGCATTTTCAGCGCTGACTTTTTCCATATTCTGCTCTTCAGAAATTTCCAAAGTCTCTTCAACTACCTGTTCTTGATTTTGTTCTTTAAACATACTCTTGATGTTTCCTTTTTTGTTATTGATTTACTATTTCTACAATTTTGTTAATTTGCTCATTGATTGTGAGATGACTAGTATCTATCACTATTGCATCTTCCGCACGCTTAAGCGGAGAATGAGACCTCGAGGAGTCCAGTTCATCTCTAATCTCGATACTTGCAATTATTTCATCTAATGTAATTTTCTTTTCATTCCTATTTATTTGTTCAAGTCTTCTTTGGGCCCGAACCATAATATCTGCTACTATATAGAATTTGAATTTAGCATCAGGAAATACTACTGTCCCAATATCACGCCCCTCTAATACACAATCATGATCGGCTGCTATAGACCTCTGAATCTCAACCATTTTTTTTCTTATTTCTGGCTTTGCACTTATTAGGCTAACCTTTGATGAGATATCAACGGTTCTAATCGCACTTGCAACATTTTTTCCATTTAGCCAGATTTCATTCTTTTGATCGAAATGAATGTCTATAGAATCAAGAAAATCATTAATTTTATTTTCGTCATTCAAACTAATGCCAGATGCATTTACCCCAAATGTAACTGCACGATACATAGCCCCGGTATCAAGATGAGTAAAACCTAACCGTTGAGAAACTCCTTTTGCCGTTGTACTCTTTCCTGAAGCGGAAGGCCCATCAATTGCTATTATCATATCTTTTAATTCTCAATAAGCCGGCGAAGTTAACTTTTGGCAACCCTTATTGCCAATGAAGAAAATAATTATGAATCATACAAAGAATTTATCTCATTTGTGGTTAACTGTCTGTAATCACCTTCCTTTAAATCACCTAATGTCAGTTTGGCATATTTAATCCTCTTAAGACTATATAATATTTTTTTAAATCTGAAAAATATTCTCCTTATCTCTCTTTTTTTACCTTGCCTTAATCTTAAAATTATTGTTGATCTACCTTTGATTGTATTTTGCTTTAATATTTCAGCCTTTCCATACTCTTTATTCCCAATATAAATGCCTCGCTTAAGTTTTATTATATTCTCTTGTGTCAGTTTACCCTCAATGACCGCTTCATAATCCTTTGGGATTTGATGACTTGGGTGAGTAAGATACTGATGAAGAGTCCCATCATTTGTCAATAATAGTAACCCCTTGGTATTTTTATCTAGTCGTCCTATCGGAGAAAGCCTTATCCTACTTTTTATAAGATCAATGACTGTCTTTCTTCCGTGAGTATCCTGTACTGTTGTAATCACTTTTTCAGGTTTATTGAGCATTAAAACAACCTTGTCTATAATGGGGACTAATCTTTTTCCATCAAAACAAACCTTATCATCAGGGCTTACTTTGTATGCTGGGTCCAAACACACTTTACCATTAACCTCTGTTGTTGCCATTTGGATTAGTTCATCAGACTTCCTTCTCGATGCAATACCAGATTGTGCAAGAAATTTATTTAAACGCATAAATTAACCTACATCATTGTCTTCTAAACTAGGTTTGCCTTCTTCAATTGACTCTTGATCAAATACTGCTATTTGTTCACCTAGATTAGGATCTGAAGCGATCAGTTCAGTTATCTCTTTTAATTTTGGAAGGTCAGATAAACGATTTATTCCAAAATATTCCATAAATACATCTGTAGTTTTATAAAGTAGTGGTCTACCAGGACCAGAATCTCGGCCTTTTATTTTTATTAAATTTTTCCCCAATAATGTTTTCAAAACCCCACTAGAATCAACACCACGGATAGCTTCTATTTCATATCGACCGATTGGCTGTTTATAGGCAATGATGGCAAGACAATCCATGGATGCTGCGGATAAACTAATTCTACCAGATTTTTTTAACATACGACGAATATAAATTTCATATTCTTTTTTAGAAACAAGTTGAAATCCTCCAGCCACATTTCTAACCTCAAAGGCATGTCCTTGTTTATCATATATTTTATTTAAATAATCAACAACCTTTTTTAGGTTGGGAGTCTCCGGATTAAAAACTCCATTTACCTTTGTTTGAGTTAATGGCTCTGGACTTGCAAATAATAGTGCCTCTATTATTTTTTCAGAATCTTCCATTATGATTTTATAGTTAAATGTACCAATTCAATCTCACCAAAAATATCAGACTGCTCTAAATTACATTTTCCATCACGAACTAAATCTAAAATTGCAAGAAATGTCACAATGATCTCCATCCTAGAATGTAATTTTTTTATTAAAGTTGTAAATCTTAATCTTCCCTCATCATCAAAGTATTTAAGAATTAGTTCTTTTTGTTTTTCTAATCTTACAGGCTCGCGATTAAGTTCAAATTGTGAGATTACTGGCCTAGAATCAATGGCTTCTTTAAAAACCCTAGCAAGATCAAAAAGAGTTACATCCTTAAAAAATACTCCTAAGTCGTCTCCCTCAGATTCTGATATTTCTTGTTCGAATTGTCTTTTAATACTATGATTTCGATTAACCGCCATATTATTCAATATATTTGCTGCATCACGGAATCTTTTATAATCAATCAATTGCTGCATCAATTCAGTCCTAGGATCAATTATAGCACCATCTTCATCTAATTCTGGTCTTGGAATCATCATTTTTGCCTTTACCCGCATCAACGTTGAAGCCATCACAATGAAATCACCAGCCAAAACCAAATTGGCTCTTTTCCATTCTTCAATTACATTAATGAAATCCTTTGTTATTTTTGCAATTGGAATGTCATAGATATCAAGTTCGTCTCTGCGGATAAAATATAGAAGGAGATCAAGAGGTCCTTCAAAATTATCCAATTGTATCCTATACGTCATATACCATACCCTAGCCCAGAAGAAGATCTTACTCTTGATAAAACTTCATTTGCTATTGACCCTGCTTTTTTTGCACCATACTGAAGTATTTCATAAACTTCTTTAGGATTATTAACCAGTTTGTTTCTTTTTTCTCTGTATGGTTGAAAATGGTCCATTACTTTTTCAAATAATTCCTGTTTTATATCTCCGTATCTTACCCCCTTCCCATCATATCTATCCGATAATTTCAATTGACCTTCATAATCGAGAAATAGACTATAAAGTTGGAATAAAGGAGTCTTCTTATCTTTTGGCTCATCAATATCTGCTGTATCAGTAATGATCTTCATAATCTTTTTTCGAATTCTTTTTTCAGAATCAAAGATTGGGATTGTATTATTATAGGATTTACTCATTTTTTGTCCATCAGTTCCAGGGACCAACTGAGTTTCTTTTTCTATATCTGATTCAGGTATGACAAATGTCTCTCCATAAGTATTATTAAATCTCATTGCGATATCTCTTGCAATCTCTAAATGTTGTTTTTGATCTTTACCAACAGGGACTAACTGGGTATCAAATAATAAGATATCTGCTGCCATCAAAACTGGATAAGAATAAAGACCCATATTGGGCTGTAATCCTTGTGCAATTTTATCTTTATAAGATGTTGCTCGATCCATTAATCCTACTCCTGTTAAAGAAGACAGAATCCACATTAGCTCTGTAACTTGGGGCACATCAGATTGAATCCAAAATGTAGATTTTTCAGGATCCATGCCCAATGCAAGAAAATCACATGCCGCATTGAATGTATTTTGGGATAATGTTTCTGAAACTGGTATAGTAGTTAATGCATGGTAGTTAGCAATAAAACAAAATAACTCATTTTTTGATTGATATTGCACCATTCTAGACATCATACCAAAATAATTTCCAAGATGCAATGCACCAGAAGGTTGGATACCACTAAGAACGCGCATACTATTTTTACTGGTCATTAGATTAACTAATTTACTCGGAATGGTTCCATGAACAAGTAGGGACGCCAGTCTTGTTGCTGCTCTTTAACAAACTTTTGGAAATAGTGAAGTCTATTTGGACGTTTTGGATTTCTTTTTAGTAACATGCCTGCCTCATCTGGCATTTTATCACCCTTTTTCTGGTTACAGGGTTTACAAGCAGCAACTAAATTTTCCCAAGTATCCAATCCTCCTCTACCTTTTGGAATGATGTGATCTATGGTTAATTGTATCTTGGAGACACCACAATACTGACATACATGTTCATCTCGCGCTATTACATTCTTTCGATTAAGATCTACCGAAAGATTATCATATCTTACATAGTCTTTTATTTTAATAACGCTTGGCAAATCAAAGGCCTTTGTTGGACTATGAACTTTATCATTGTAACTAGACAATATGTCTACTTTGTCTAGGTATTCCATGCAAATTGCTCGCTTTGCTGTACATACCATCATTGGTGCATAGTTAGCATTAAGAACTAAAACTGCACGACTCAATAATTTACCATTAATTGAACTGGAAGATGGTGTTTTCATTGTTTGAACTTACATTTAATAGAATGAGTTGAAAGGTAGATATCTAGCAGTTTTTTATTATATCCATTTATAGAAGAATCTATTGAATCTTTTTTTACAAGACCTTGAGAATGCAAAAGTCCAGCCTCTCCAGTAGAAAACCCCACATGGGTTACATTGTCTTGCTCACCAAAAAAATGTAAATCACCAGGTTGCGCATCATATAAATCAATTTGAGTATCATGGAAAAAATCTCTTTGATCTTGGGCATCTCTTGGAATATTAAGACCGCAAATTTTAAGAACAGATTGAACTAATCCTGAGCAATCAAATCCTAATGATGACTTACCACCCCATCTATAGGGTATACCCAATAATGAATACCCAATATTGATAACATTATCTAATCCCAATTTTTCATTAAATGGTATGGATCCTGGAATTTTTTCTCTTAACATTGCCCCAAATGGATAATTACAACTAAAAAATCCATACTCATTTGGATGAGCAATTATATATCTTGGATTATTTCTTTCCATTTTTTTTATTCCATAAAAAGAGTGGACCCACCCAACATAATCATCTTCACATTTAATCTGAATCCAGTTTTTTTTCACAATTAGAATTTTACAAGATTCTCCATAGACAACTTCTGAAACCCATGATGATTGAAATGTAGGGTGTTTATAAACAGGAGCAGAACCATTGCTAATAATAAACCATAATTTTTGTTCTTGTGACATATCAAAAAATTAATCTACCAATTTTTAGAATAACAGCCAGTTTTATGGTTGTTAAATTTTTTTACCATTGGTAATATAATAGCAAATTAAAGTTCATTTATGGCAGGGAAATTCGTTTAAATCGAGTACAGTCCCCGCTACTGTGATTGCAGAATACTGATTCAATTTATGCCATTTCATATATTGATTATGAAAGAAGGCGAGTCTAGTCGAAACTGCATAAGTCAGGAGACCTGGATAAATGACTGCTAACCATTAACACTTTCGGGAGAAAAGTGAGATTGCGTTTCATATCAATCTTTTATATACCCGGATTAATGAAAAGACATAGATTATGAAAAAAACATTAATTTTAATTTCTTTTATATTTATCGGTTGCGAGGACTCTTACAATAAATTACAAAACCCGAATCTTCTTTTTGTCGCTTCTGAAGGAACTTATGGTGATAGTAACGGATCAATCTCAGTATTTTCAGAAGAAGAGAAAATCCAAACTGTGGAGAATCTAGGTGATGTAGTGCAATCAATACATATAGATGATGACAAACTTTTTGTAATAGTCAATAATTCACATTTGATAAAACGTTATTCCATTACAGAATCAGGCCTGAATTTGCCTGGAATTGAAATCTCAACAAATAATTCAAGTCCCAGAGAAATGGTCATAGTTGGCAATAAATTATATTTTACAAATTGGAATTCACATGATGTTAAGGTGTTAGATCTTGTTACTTTTTCAATTATATCTTCCATATCCTTAGACGGTATTCCAGAGGATATTGTATCAAAAGATGAATATCTTTATGTAAGCATCCCACAATTAGAATTATATGATACAAATAATGGTTCTACTGTGGTTCAAATAAATATCGACACTGAAGAAATTACAAACACTTATGAAGTGGGACGCGGGCCTGAACAAATGTTAATTGACAATGATGATTTATATATATCAAGAACCTTCTATTCTTCAGATTGGACGTCTGCTACTTATGGCTCTAGTTTAATTAATTTAGGAACGGACGAAATTTCAATTATTGACTATGGAATGGGGATGGTCTGTGGTGGAAATATTCTCAAACTTAATAACCAAATATACAGAACCGTCAATGGAGGAATAGCACCATTGACAACTGATCTAAATCTAAATATTTCAAGTAAAATAGGTTCATATCAAAATCTATACTCAGCTTCTTCTAGTAATGAAAATTTGTATTTAGGTATTAGCGATTATGTTGCGCCGGATACAGTATACATCCATAACCCGCTAGGAGAACTTATTAGAGTATTACCCGTAGGAGTACTTCCCAAAGATTTTGCATTTTGGACAAATAATTAATCTTGAAACATCCAAGTAATTGACAAATTGACTTGGCGACCTAGATTAGGCATCTCTGGATGAATTATAAAATAATTATTTTCTTCTGAACCAAATGACTCAAGTATCAATTCGCTGATATTATACCATTCATAGGCTATGATAAATTTGGATACTTGAGATTTGATGCTAGCGTTTAGGATATTTATTGGTTCAAGAATAACATTTTGTGAATTTGTAACAGGAATCATTTCTATGGGGTTTAGATATGATTTAGTAAAACGATCTCTCAAATGCTTTAATTCACCATTTAGGTTTATGAGCATCAGTCCATTAAACAATTTGAAGTTTGTTTTAAAATTTAGTTCAAATGATTTTCCAATACCCCCTGAATAGATTCC
>CAYZJY010000063.1:0-3160 GCA_964478995.1 uncultured bacterium | reverse complement strand
TGATGTAATTTGTAGATTATTTTTGTACTTACATTCCTAAATGACTTCTCATATTCAATATTGCGTCTATATTGTATTTCATCTTCAATAATAAATATTCCTAATGATATACTTGATTTAGTTTTACCAAATTTCAATAGCAAATCATTCCACTGATTATTTGTTGGAACATCAGTCTTAATACTTCTATTATTTTTTGAAAACAAAAAACTGGCATAATAATTATTTAAAGGAAAAGTAAACTTAATTTGGTATTGACTCCTGTTTAAAAAACGAGGTTTTGAAAATAACGATGATGAATGTTTTGGATTATATCTTTGTAAAAAATAATCCATTGTAAATATCACAGCATACCTTTTTGCTGATCGTTTCCAAAATATATTTGATGTAGTGATACGATTATCAAATAAACTAGTTTCCAATGAATCTGGAAAACCAGAATAGGTATTAAAATGACCTAAGGAAAAACCTCCATTATCTTCACCTTTCTTTGAATAATAATTAAACAAATACGATTGCTGCTGGGGTTGTAGAGAGCCACTTGAATATTGATTGAAACTTCCTGCATATGTTCTTTTAAAACCATGTAATCTTATATGCCTTTCCTTCATCCCATAGTCTACTGTAAATAAAAATCGATCAAGTAAATAATCCCCTTGGTCATATTGAAAATAGGAATTGATGGACACAGAGTCTTTTTCATTAGATGGCTCAACAAAATCAATACTAAATCCATCTTCAATCTGAGGCCCATACATTCTAGGATATATTGACCAAGTGCCATCAAACAAAAGACGATTAGAGCGCCAATCAGAATTCCAAAATATCATACCTCCTCTATTGACATATCCAAACTGACCTGACCAGTCAAATGGAATAATTCGAATTCCTTTATTGGCCAATGTTACAGTCATTAACAAAAAATATAATAATATTTTCATTTTAATCTGGTATTCGATTTATATAGTTTGGCACTACTATTGAAAAAATTATGGTATTCGAGATTATATGCATAAATGTGAACATGATTCCAGATATAGAATATGCTAAAGCCTCTTCCCAATTATATCCAGCGCTGATAGGATATGCCATAGTTGTAAATCCATCATACCAAATGGCACAAAAACAACCTATCGTTCCTGAAATAGGAACTAATACCTTCAAAGGAATATTGGATAAAAATATTCTCAAAACTGATCCCATCATACCGATACCTGCCATAGCGAGAATTTGACTAATTAATAATGGCATAAATACAAGCCCTGACCCTAGTGGATTTAATGCAGAATATATCAACATTGATATGGCACCTACCATAGCTCCAAAATAAAGTCGTAATGTTAAACCTGATAGGAATACAGTTATGGAAATAAACTCCAAATTGGGGATTAACAAAAAAACAAATCCAAGTCCTATGGCTGTGGAAGTGAATATGGATGCTTTTACAAGATTATTTAAGTCCATCTTTCCTATAAAGAGGAATTCTGAAATAATTATGTCTATTAGTAAACTCACCTGTCTCTTGATCTTGATCAAGAGCAGTATGCATAAGATTCATATTTGCATCTAGTGATATAATACGATTCACCAATAATGCTTCAGGAAATGATGGTTTCTTTTGGGAATTAAATTTTGCATGATCATCACAGGATAAAATAATATGTTCAATCATTCTTGTAAATTTTTCTGGAAAATCTTTTATTCTTAGAGTTGCATTTCTTACAATATCTCTACTAATCACACTATGTCCAATTAAATTGCCTTCGGTTGTATAGTCAGCCTCATACTCAGAATTAATCTCATCTAACTTTCCAATGCCATAGAGAAAAATTCCAGTGCATACCAAGTCTCTATCCACATTATAAAGTGGACTTATTTTTTTTGCGACTTGGACCATTGAGATTATACTCTCAATGAACCCTGATCTATAACTATACTCCATTTTTACGGAGCCAGGTAAAACAAGTAATTTTTTCTTATTGGATTGGTATATCATCCTTACCAACTTTTTCAATAATTCGTTTTTCATTCCATTGATCAAGGATTCAATTTCAGACCACATCTTATTAGGATTCTTTTTTGATGAAGGAACCACTTTTGCAGGGTCAAAACCGTATCGACTGTAATGTTGGATTGTTGCTTTATTTATTTTTTTTATTATTAACTGAGGTTTTTCCAAAAAACTTTCTACAAGACCAGATACAGCCACAGCATTTCCAGCATCAAATTTTTCATTTAATTCTATAACATTATCCCAAATCTTACCTGAGATATGTCCAGTTATATCCCTCAATTCAAGGTCTATATATTTATCTCCGCTTCGTGTGTACCTTAAGTGCTTTTCAACACAAAGATAAAATCCCTGCACCTGGTCACCTTCAAGGAATGAATTAATAGGCCTAAGTTTCTTCAAAACATCTTGATTCTTGTGTATTCATTTGAGATACTAATTAATACTAATTTCAACTATGGTAAAGCAAGAATATACTTTAGAAGAAATTTCATATTCACGGAAAGAAGATAGAAAAATTATGGAATCTGTGTTAAAAAGATGGTTTATAGATCCTAAAACCTTGAATTTCGTATCACCGGAGTTTAATTATCCATTTAAATTCAATAAGTGGTTAAATCTTTACTATTTAAAACAAACTTCAGCTATCACTACAATTATTCTAAAACATAATAATTGGATAATTGGGCATATAAGCATTCATATTGAAGGTAAGAATGGTAGAATATTTCATCTTTTTATTGACCCTTCTAATAGAAGAAAAGGCCTAGGAAGAAAACTAGTGCACGAAATTGAAAATTATGGAAGTAATTTAGAAGTTAGATTATTTCAAACCAAAATCCAGAAAAAAAATACTGTAGGCTATTTATTTAAAAAAAAATTAGGCTATGTTGAATCTGAAAAACGTAGTTCAAATTTGACTAAAATGTTCAAACAAATATATTAGGTTATTACTTTATTGGCTTTACAAAAAGTTGATGAACATGACGAACAACTTTATATCCATATTTCTTGGCTATCCGATCTTGAAGGTTTTCAAGTTCCTCATCAAAAAATTCAATGATATTCCCTGTTTCTAAACAAATCATATGATCATGGTGCTTATCATCTAAACGAGGTTCAAAAAGACTCCTACCATCTCCTACATCC
>CAYZJY010000062.1:0-11844 GCA_964478995.1 uncultured bacterium | reverse complement strand
CGACATGGAGGCAGAGGTCATTGGTGTGGGTGTTCTAGTTGACAGAAGCAATGGAACTGCGTCCTTGCATGAGAACCAATTTTCAATCGTAGAATTAGATGCAGTGAGTTATGGGGATGATGAGGTCCCGGATGAACTGGCTGCTATTCCAATACAAAAACCTGGGAGTCGATACTTATCATGAAACATGTAATACCATTAATACTTGCATTAGGTCTATCTAATATGAGTTGTGGAAAATCAAAAAAGGAAGAACCTGTGAACAAGGAACAAGGGAATCAAGAGATGAACCAGTCTGAACCAATAGAGCAAGATGAACCGAAGGTCGATGTTGCTGTCATTACCACTGAATATGGAGACATGGTGGTGGAATTCTTTGAAGAGTCTGCTCCCAAACATGTGGAGAGTTTCAAACTTCATGCGAAGAATGGCTACTATGATGGGACGATCTTCCATCGAGTGATCCCAGGCTTCATGATACAAGGAGGCGATCCTAATACCAAGGGCGATAATAAGGCCAGTTATGGAACAGGAGGTCATGCCGCAAAATTTTATGGGATAGGCAATGAGGACGAGCCCACAAGTTGGAACCTACCTGCTGAGTTCAATGACATAAACCATGTCCGTGGCATCCTCTCCATGGCGCGTTCAAATTCCCCCAATAGTGGCGGAAGTCAGTTTTTCATCTGTGCCGCGCCTGCTCCTCATTTGAATGGTGCCTATACGGTCTTTGGCCAGGTAGTGCAGGGTGACCAGGTCATTGAGCAGATCGTTAACCTCCCAAGGGATGCCAGAGACAACCCCAATCGGAGGGTTACAATGAAGGTTCGTTTAGAAAAAAGAAGTAAGTGACAAAACCCTTTCTAGGGATCGCCCTAGGAGGAGGTGGGGTCCGTGGCGCTGCCCATGTTGGAGTCCTCCAAGAGTTGGATGAGGCTGGTATCGCCATTGACATGGTCGCAGGGGTAAGCGCAGGAGCAGTGGTGGGCGCGATGTATGCCCATAGCCTCGATGGTAAATGGGTTGAAGATCAGTTCCGAAAGGTCTGGGCCTCTGCAAGGTTTCAGGATGTTGCGGCCAAGAGATTCATTCAAAGTGGTCCATCAGACTCATGGATCCATAAGATCAGAAAAAATTTAACCGAGCACGTGCTCGCCATCATAAGCCTCCACAGGAGTTCGATCATGACCAATGATGGTCTTAGAGAGATCCTGAGAATGCTGATCCCAACCCAGACCTTTGATCAAATGCAAATTCCTTTGAAGATCGTATCCACGGACATAGAGACTGGAGACGACATCATCTTAGATAAAGGTGACCTCATGGATGCTTTGGTCAAGAGCTGCGCAATACCAGGGATAATGGAGCCGGTCGAGGATGAAGGTAAACTCATAGTCGATGGGGGAGTTGGCATGCCAATACCTGTCCCCGCATTGAAGGAAGATTGCCAGATGACATTGGCGGTGGACATAGGACTATACGAGTTTGAAAGATTGGACAGACCCAATGCTAGGACCATAAAGATCCGATCTGACATCATTACCTCCAACAGATTGAAATCAAGACTCGCTTCTGAGGCAGATCTTGTCATAAAACCTGATACATTGGGATTCCACTGGTCGAGGTTTGACTCTGGAGAGATCCTCTTTCAGAATGGAAGGAAAGCAGCCAAGGAAAGACTACCTCGTTTAATGAAAATGATGGAAAAAATAAAAAGAACAAGAAATTAAAGAAAGGTTGAGTTAAAATATTAAAGCCATTATTTTTCGCGTCGCAAAACACTTGAATATTCATTGAAAAACTTAATTTTATTTTTTATCCTTGCTCTTGGAGCACTGAACTCCCAGTCTGCAGACAATCCTGTTAGCATATCAGCTACCGTTGGATCATCAGCGAGAGCTGGGGAGGTCATACAGGTCAAGATACTAGCAGAAATGGATCAGGAATGGCACATATACTCCATCTATGAGGTGAGTGATGGCCCTCTTCCAACAGAGATAAGTGTCAGTGGATCCGTGGTGGGTGCGGTTGCACCTGTTATTGAGCCAAAACCACTGAATGTATACGACCCTGGATTTGAGACTGATGCATACAAACATGTGGGTGACACGGAATTCATTTTTCCCATAAGACTAAAGAGAAGCACCCAGCCTGGAACACATTCCATTGTTATTGATGTTTATTACATGGTCTGTAATGCTAGGCTCTGTTATCCACCGCTGACCAAGTCAGTTACGGTACAGGTTGTTGTAGAGGAAGGTGCCACACGTTCAGATAGGACGTCATTCAATATTGTTGCAAGTACCAATGAAGGCAGTGGAGGTCCAGGAGATGAGGAGAATCCCCTTATGGCCATATTGCTTCTTGCAATTGGTGGTGCGATCATTAGTTGGGTAATGCCATGTGTCTATCCAATGATCCCGATCATCATTTCCTTTTTTGGAAAAATGGCAGAGGATAAACACATTGGTCGGAACACCATTGCAACATTCTATGGACTTGGCATAGCAGGTACTTTTGTCCTGATCGGTCTGGTCGTAGGGTTTCTTTCATGGGGTGTCAATGATGCTGCTACTCAATCAAAGTATGCCAATATTGGTAATCTCATTGCAACAGATCCATGGATAAATCTAGGTCTCGGGATCTTGTTCATTTTCTTTGCGTTATGGATGTTTGGTATCATCAACGTCAATGTGGCTGGAAGTTTGGTCAATACCACTGATAAGGCTGGTCAATCCGCGAACAGCGCTTATTTCGGTTCCTTTTTGTTGGGAGTCGCTTTTGCGATCACAAGTTTTAGTTGTACGGTTCCTGTCGTTGGTACTCTACTGGTCGTTGCTGCTGCTGGGACAGCTGGTGGTGTGCTCACCAGTCTATATGGAATGACCATATATGGATTGGTATTTGCGGCTCCATTCGTAGCCCTGTCCCTTTTCCCGAAGGCAATTGATAAGTTACCTAATTCTGGTTCTTGGATGGAGACGCTAAAGATAGCATTTGGATTCATTGAGATAGCCGCCGCCATTAAATTTCTGTGGGTCCCTGATCTTGAATGGAATTTAGGACTGTTGCCAAGAAACATCGTGCTAGCATTGTTCATATTCATAGGAATGTTATTGGTGGGGTACCTACTTGGATTATTTAAAGTTGGTAGCGCAGATAACATCAAACCTTTTCAATTAGGCAAGGGGCGTATTATTGCACTTTTGCTCACTTTTTTCATGTTATATCCGGTGGTAATGTCATTCCTCTCCGCGCCTACATACCATTATGCAAAAATGCCTCGCCTGATGGATGAGTTTATCGAGGCGCTGGTACCACCACCACCCACTGAAGATGAGATCGCTAAAGAAGAGGGATGGTTTGTAGATAAATATGATGAAGCATTGGCACTTGCTAAACAGGAGGGCAAACCATTGTTCATTGATTTTACAGGTGTCTACTGTGCAAATTGTCGAGTGATGGAGCGAAGGGTATTTCCAACAAAACCAGTGAAAGAGCAATTTGATAAGATGGTGCTTACAAGGCTATATGTTGATAAAAAAGACTCTCTTAGCCAGGCCTTTGCACAATTGCAATTTGAGCGATATAAACAAGCGACCCAGCCTTACTATGTCATATTAGATCCAAAAGATGAGTCCACCATAGCCGATACAGGTGGCTATGTTCCTAGTGGCTTTGCAGAATTTTTAGAAGAGGGACTATCATCCTACTACGAAAAGGTCGATAAGTGATCAGACCATTCCTAAGATCATTGTTTGTTTTATCGTTTTGTCTCTTTGGTTGCGATAACAGTTCAGCCCAGCGTCAAACTACAGGAAAGGCTAAGGTATCTTCCAAGGCCATGGGTGCAAAAGAGAAGGGACAAAAGGATAATGCCATCATTGCTCCAGATTTTACCTTATCTGATCTCGATGGCGAATGGGTGAGCATGGAGCAGTTCAAGGGTAAGGTCGTGCTACTTAATTTTTGGGGTACATGGTGTGGTCCATGTCGAAAAGAGATCCCTGATTTTGTAAAATTATCAGACAAGTACAGGAGTGATGGATTGGAGATAGTAGGTGTGACCCTTACATCGGGTTCAGCAAAGAAGATCAAACTCTTTGCGGAAAAGTGGAACATAAATTATACGCTCCTTACAGATATTGATGGTAATGAGACCCAATCGGTAACAGCATTATATGGTGAGGCTACTGGAAGAAGAATAACAGGCGTTCCAACCACTTTCTTGATCGATAGGGATGGATACATACGTCAGAAATACGTAGGTCCAAGGTCTGAGGCGATATTCTATAAGGACCTAAAACCATATCTCTAGAGAAAACAAACTGCTTGCATAGTTTAAGAACACCCTCGAGACCTTCTTTTTTATACTTAATTTTTTTCTTTTTTAGTTTAGACACCGATCTATTTGCTGATCCACTGGATCATTATTGGCAGCAAAAAGTTGACTATGACATGAGGATCACGCTTCATGATTCCATTCGTCAGATCGCTGGTAACACAACCATAAAATACACAAATAATTCTCCTGATTCGCTAGGCCAGGTCTTCATGCACCTCTATCCAAATGCATTTCAAATTGGGTCGGTCAAGTATCGTGAATACCTTGCGAATTCAGGTCGGGGTTATCGAGCAAAATATTTTAAGGACAAGTTGGATGGCTTTACAAGTAAGATCGATGTACATGATCTAGCCATATCAAGACCGAAAGAAGGGTCTTCTTGGATCCATAAGGTTCCAATTCTAAAGGAATATAAGATAGAAGATACCATTCTAGAGGCACGACTCGATCATAAGGTTGGCCCAGGTGAGACCATTCGCATTGACCTTGATTGGACGCATCACGTAGGTGAGATGGTCGAGAGAGCAGGATACTATGCAGGTCAATATAACATGGCTCAATGGTATCCAAAAATGGCTGTTTATGATGAAAAAGGTTGGCATGCGGATGTTTTTCATGCAGAGGGTGAGTTCTATGGAGAGTTCGGGGATTTCAATGTAAAATTTGATCTCCCGAAGTCCTTTATCATTGCCGCAAGTGGAATTATAACGGATGGTGATCCTGGATGGGAGGATGTGATGGTGGACACCTCCATTGACTATCATGTCTGGTTAGACATACATAACTCTAACTTGATCGAGATAGACGAGCATGAGCGACGCATCGTAACCTTCCTTGCGGAGAATGTACATGATTTTGCATGGGTGGCCTCTAGGGACTTTTTGTATGAAGGTGGCATCAGTGCAGATAGAGAGACCAAGGTCCATGTCCTATATGACAAGCAGCGTGGTGAGGATTGGACGAAGGTCGTTCTTGAACGTTCCATTAATGCTTTGCACTGGCTTGAAACCAAGTATGGTGATTATCCATATCCACAGATCACTACAACAGACAGAATAAAGAGTGGGGGCATGGAGTATCCGATGTTGGTCATGAATGGTCGTGACAGTGAGAGTTTGATCGTACATGAATACGGTCACATTTACTTCTATGGCATTTTGGGCAATAATGAGGTTGATGAAGCCTGGTTAGATGAGGGGTTTACTACCCATCAGACCACAGATTACATGATGAGCCGTTATGGACCGCATGGGTTTGATACAGGTCTTTATGAGGATTATTCAAAATTTCCAAAAAAATACTACCCACTAGGAAATGATCTACATTCTGATCAGTGGTGGGCCATTCGCTTTTTGAGAAGCGGACATGATGAGAATATTAGTAGGCCATCTTACCTCTTTAAAAACGGATCTGCCTACGGCAGAAATGCATATACAAAACCTTCCATGATGCTCTTTGAATTGAAATACATCCTTGGTGACTCCGTCTTTGAAGGGGCAATGCAGCATTACTATGAGAAGTGGAAACTAAAGCATGTCAATGAGCATAGGTTTATTGATTCGGTTGAAGAATTCACTGGTCAGAGCCTAGACTGGTTTTTCCAGCCTTGGTTGCATACCACTAGGCACCTTGATTATGGTATATCTTTTTTTAATAGATCGATCAACAAAGAAGGCTCATGGGATATTGAATTGGGAATTGATAACCTTGGTACAAGATTCTTACCAATGTTGATCGAAACAACCTTTGATGATGGCACCACTGGCAGAAGGTGGTGGAATGGACACTTATGGCGATTCCAAGATACCTTGAGATATGTGACCGATAAGAGGCCAATTCGTGTTTCCTTGGACCCCGATGTTCAAACACTTGACCTCGACTTTAGAAATAATACGACAAAGATGAAAAAGAGTATTCTATTTGACTGGCCTGGCTCGTGGTACGACCCTCGTGATAAGATCGTGTACTGGTGGTCTCCTTATTTGTATTATTATGCAAATGATTCTGATCTTGCGCCGGGCCTTAACCTTGATCGTGATTACGGTCCATATGAGAGTACAACATTTCGTTTGAATTATGCTCTAAGTTCCAAAAGCCTTTATTGGTATCTAAGTGGGTGGAGGCAATCAGTTCATAATTTTCCTCGAACAACCTTTTATTTTTGGGGATTTGATCGACCTGGCGTTAGGGAATTTGGTGCTGAGGTTGAAAAGAAATGGAACCGAATATATGGTAGCACTCCTACCCACACTTTTACAGGTGGTTTCTATCTCCAACCAAAGTATGATCCAACAAGAGCCCAGCCCTTGGGGTATGATACCAGTGGTAAACTTGCTGTTGGTTATTTGACATGGAGAATGGGTGTGGGACCTTTATCTTTTGATCTAAATAGTGCAACTACCCTTGGTCCGTTTTCAACATGGAATTTCAACCGATTGACGGGCACAGTTCTATTCAAAACAAAAAAGGTCTTGGGATTTGAGAGCAAGAAAAGACCAGATCTAAATAGGAATTTTGTTGTTCATGTCAAGCAAAGGATCGTTGCTGGAAAGATATGGGCTGGTGATCTAGGCGTTCCAGGACAGGAAGGATATAACATAGAGGGTAATAGTTCAAATGACATGTTAAGAAAAAACTATTTGGTTGATCAATTCTACGGTAATGAAACACTCTTTGATCACTATCATCTCCCAGGTGAAGGAAACCTTCGTGGTTTTATTAGTAGAGGAGAAAAAGGAGCGGAGGCACTTTTCGCAAGTACAACTGAATTGAGTCTATTTAAAAATCTAGCCAGACCAGAGCAAAGTGCGATCAACTTTGAACTTGCTGCATTTATTGATGGAGGGGTCTTTTGGAATCGTGAACAAGTGAGGAGTTTTGATCGCGTTGAGTTAACTAACAATTTTACAAAAAGAAATTTGGCAGATGCAGGACTTGGCATTCGGATGAATACAAGTTTTTTTGAAAGTGATATCTACATGAGATTGGACTTTCCTTTTTTCATTTATGATGGAAATTCTACAGAGGTCAATCTCAATAATTGGATCTTCAGTTTTCAGAGAAGTCTTTAGAAAATTGATTGAAATACTCGAGAGAGTTCCTAAATTCAAATGAGCAAAGGCTAACTATACTTTGTTCCAGTTTAAAGTTTTTTTAATCAATATGCTATTATGGAGAGAAACCGTGAAAACTAGGCTTATATTTTTAATACTTTTCTTTTCTTTTAATACTTTTTTATTCTCACAGGATGAGGAACTCTGTCCGCCATCTGCGATTAGCGTGTTTGGTGGTAATGAGGAGAATGTCGTGTCTTGGGGAGAGCCTGTAGGTAACATAGGTTGTGGTGACTATGCTGTCAATGAAATGCCATTCAATGATCAAGGTACGAATGCTGGAATGGGTGATGATTGGCCTGTATCAGGATCAAATGGAGAGGATGTCGCGTATACATTGAATGTAAGTGAGACGACCACCTATGATTTCACATTATGTTCAAATAATACTGACTATGATTCCAAACTTGAGATCTTTACAAATAACCAGGATTGCATCGCTCCAGTATCCACAGGGAACTATAATGATGATGACTATACAAACTGTCCAGAGTATGTTGCGCCCTATCCTCCTAGTGGACTGTGGGCCGTTACACTCCAACCAGGACAATATTACGTTGTTGTGGATGGCTTTGGCGGTGCAACAGGTAACTATGAGATCTTCATAAGCATAACTGGTGGTAGATCCAATGCCCATGTCAACAACTCGGTCAGGACAGTTTGGCCCATTGAAGAGTTGAAAATGGCTGACCTCGGTTTTTCTCAGGATGAGATTGATGAATATACTGAAGAGGTCATGGATCCCTTACGATATGCAACTCAAAATAATGGTTCAAGAGAGATACCAGAGGAATGTGGTACTTTTTCAACCTATAGGGTTTATGACTCTGCAGATAATTCATTGTTGGCTGAGACCACGGACCTGACCTGGACACATGGTGGTCTGACCAATGGATCAGAGTACTGTTACCATATTACTACAGTTTATGGAGAGGGTGAATCAGAACTCACAGAGACAGTATGTGCCACTCCAAGTACCTTTGATCCTGCACCACCAACTAATGTATATGCTGAGGTCTGGGATGAGGAAGTTTCTTTGTATTGGACTGCTCCTGATGTGAATAATCTAGGGGTACCATACTATGAATCATTTGATGAAGGAGGACTGTTGGACCTCTGGCTTGTGGATGGTGGTGATAATTGGCTTTATGATGAGTTCACTGGTAATCCTGAACCTTCATTTAGATTTAATTGGAGTCCGTCTGTAACAAATTATGATCAAAGTCTATATTCTCCAGTAATTCCATTGGGGGCCCTAACCGAGGCAACTGTTTCATTTGATCTGGAGTTTGATAATTGGTCTCCAACGGGTGCTGAATATTTAGCAATAGAATATAAGACAGGCACTGATGTGAACTGGACAGCATTAGAAGAATTTTCAAATGCTGGAGATGCCTTTACTTTTACAAACTATAGTTATGACATATTGGGTCTTTCAGAAAATCTTTTTGTCAGATTTCACTGCTATGGTGCATCATCATTTGACATAAATTGGTGGTTGGTTGATAATTTTTCTGTCACATCAGGCGGAAGAGAAAGCAGAAATGAATATGACTTTTTGGGATATAATGTCTATGTAGATGGCACGGTAGATAATAATGACATATTTGACTCAACAAATTATACCGTATATGGTCTAGATAATGAACTTGAATATACGTTTGGTGTTGCCGCAGTATATGAGGGAGCAGAGGGAGAGGACAACTATGAAAGTGATCCGGTAAATGTGGTTGCCCAACCTGTATATGTATTTGGCGATGTCACAGGAACCATATCTGATCCAAATGGTGCATTTCTTGATAGTGTGATCGTGACCTCAGGTTCAGCCTCTGATACCACAGGTTCAGATGGAGTATATACTTTGTGGAACTTGGATGTTGGAGTGAATACGGTTCAGGTTAGAAAATCAGGATTTTATACTACAACTGCCGATGTTGAGGTACTTGCACAGGCTGATCCTACCCTACAGGATTTTGTATTAAGTCCCGACATGCCTAGCCCAGTAGGTTTGAGCGCATATCCATTGGATGAGCAGGTTTATCTTGAATGGCGTCAGCCTGGTGGAGTTGATATCTATGACATGGCATACTATGATGATTTCTTTGAAGCGCAGATAGGTTGTGGTGCTCCCTGTCAATTTGGAGTACGTTTTACGCCACCAAACTATCCGGCATTGTTAACGGGTCTGGTACTATCATTCCAAGGCGGTGCAAATGCGATCTCAGCAAATGTAGACGTCTATTTAGACCCTGATGGGCTAATGGTAGGACCGGTAGGAGATCCCATTAATTTAGTGGCCAATGTAGATCTATCTGCTCCAACAGAATTAGTCCAGTACGAGTTTGATGTCTCTGGAGGGTCTGTAGAGGTAAATAGTGGTGATATCTATGTTGTGGTAAATGAAAATGGAAGTGGTTTCCTTGGGATAGCAAATGATGTTGAGCCACAGACACCAGAATATTATGATCGTAATTGGGTCACGACAGGTGCAGAATGGGGAACGATCAATGACATTGTTGGTGGTGATCCTGGCCTCACAGGAAATTTTGGTATTCTTGCGCAATTCTTAGGTGCGCCTGGAGCAGCAGTTGCCAATATAGCAATTGGTGAGCCTTCCAATGTAGAGATCTCATCTGGAATAATAACCAATTTTAATTCCTCTGATTTTCAAATTGGGGCGAATGAAAATAATAATGAGTTGGTCAATCAATTAGAACAACCGTATGTGCCCGTTAATCCATTGCCGTTTGATCTTGATAGAGATGATGAACTTCTAGAGTATAGGGTTTATGAAGTTGATGGTGATGGTAGTGAGACCTTTGTTGTTGCTACGACGGATACATTTGCTACTGTTGCAGCAAGTCCAAATTATGTTGACTATTGCTATAATGTCTCCGCCTATTGGAGTACGGATGATTATGGTGAGTTAGAATCAAGGCATTCAAATATTGCATGTACAGTACCCTATGCATTGGGTGATGCCGATTTTGATAGTGACACTGACATCAACGATGTTCTAACTGTTGTTGATTTCATCCTTGAAGAAGATTTTCCAACTGAAGATGAATTCAGAAACGTAGATGTTAACATGGATGAAGAGATCAATATTGCTGATGTTATCATGATGGTCGATATCATCTTTGGTACAACAGCTAGATCTTTAGAATTTGACCCTAATGAGATCGCATATGTTGACCTTAGATCTGATCATTCCTCATCAAACCTTTTGATTGAGATTGAATATGATAGTCCCATAAGGGGGATGGAATTTGAGTTGAACTTTGACTCAGAATTTGTTGAGGTTCAAGCACCTCGTCTCGCTGAGATCCAAGGCAATGTCATGGTATCATCAAACATGAAAGATCACAATGCCAAGAAGGTTTTCATTGCGAATCTTCAAGGAGGCGCTATTGAACCTAACAATAATTCGTATGTCATGATTCCTGTGGAGTTCAAAGGTACAAACTATGACATGGGTCTAGTTCAATTAGAAAATATCAAATTAGCAGGGGTCGATGGATCTCTGATTGAGCATGTCGCTCGATCAACAGTTTCCGAGGTCAAGTTAATTCCAAGTAATTTCTCGTTGCAGCAGAATTTTCCGAACCCATTTAATCCGTCGACTGAGATTAGATTTGATCTTCCTTCTGAGGGACATGTGGATCTTTCAGTATATAACATGGCAGGACGGAAGGTTAGAAATCTCAGATCAGGTTCCATGGAACCTGGGTATCATGGGGTCATATGGGATGGTACCAACGATGCTGGTAGCAAAGTATCTACTGGAATGTATTTTTATTCAATTCAAACTGATGGATTTCAGGATACGAAAAAGATGCTTTTCTTAAAATAGGATACTTATAATTTTTTGTAATAAAAAGCCCTGCTCATTGATCAAAACAGGGCTTTTTGTTTTTTGGGAACCAAATACATAATTGCGCATTTCAAGAGATACATAAAATAGGATTAACCTCATGAAAAAAATAATAGTATCGCTTCTAGTAGTTGGATCATTGATAGCACAAAATTCTGTAGTTCGGCAATTCAGTAAGGCTTTTGCGGATGTTGCAGAAAAGGCAAAGCCTGCCGTGGTGACCATCATAACAGATAAAGTGATATCCATGAGGCAGTTCGATGATTTTGGGTTCTTCTTTCAACCTAACCTACCAAGACAAAGACAGTTCAAGACAAATGCATTAGGTTCAGGTGTCATTGTTGATGCAAAAAACGGATATATTTTGACAAATAATCATGTCGTAGATGAGATGGATGGTATTAGGGTAAAACTATTTGATAAAAGAGAATTTGAGGCAACCATCATTGGGTCTGACCCTGGTACTGATCTAGCGGTCCTCCAAATAGATGCAGAGAAATTAGATGACATTG
>CAYZJY010000061.1:11671-11978 GCA_964478995.1 uncultured bacterium | reverse complement strand
AATCTCATCTTCTATGACATCACATAATTTCAAGAGGTCCATGACATTGATAATTGGTTCATTATCGATACTGAAATTACCATCCACATTGCCATTGACATTAGTTAAATCATTACAATCGTCACATTGGTCACCAATTCCATCATCATCAAAATCTGTCTGATCAGGATTAACTATACCTGGACAATTATCTTGGCTATTTAGGATACCATCCCCATCAATATCTACGCAAGGAGTACCACAATCCTCAATAGCTGAAGTTAATGCATCCATGAAGGACGTTTCATTCCATCCTTGGACACTGTAA
>CAYZJY010000061.1:0-11571 GCA_964478995.1 uncultured bacterium | reverse complement strand
GTTGAAGTGAAAAAAAGTAAAAAGAGATATTTATTAGGGAACTTATTCATAATAGACCTTGTCATTGTAAGTTCAAATTAATTTAAAGTCCTATAAAAAGGCAATCACCAATGATGATCAATTATCAAAATCACCATTTGTAAGCATGGTCGCAAAAGCGTAAACATCTATGGTATTCAACACACCGTCTCCCGTCACATCTGCTGCATTGAACATGCAATCATTAAGTGTTCCATCTTCCACATCAATATTGTCAGCAATAAATAAAATATCAAGGACATTCATTGTTGGAACATTATCCGAAGTTGCAGTACCATCGGGATTGCCTGTAGAAAAAACAATATTATTACAGTCATCACAAGCATCTCCAATCCCATCCTGATCAGAGTCTAGTTGATCTGGATTAATAACATTTGGACAATTATCCTCTGAGGTAGTTATCCCATCCCCATCAATATCTACGCAAGGAGTACCACAGTCCTCAACAGCTGAAGTTAATGCATCCATGAAGGACGTTTCATTCCATCCTTGGACACTGTAAACGAGCTCCATCTCATGATTAATGATCAAATTATGAGGGATTGCAGTAGTACCAAATAGATCCCATAGATTTTGATCATCGTCATCCAGGATGGGATGTGTCAGTTCTAGTTCACTTGCCCAGGTCTCACAGGTATATGGCTGCCCCCATTGAGAACCTAATCCCATAGCGACCACACCTGATTCTGCATAGGTTTCAAATAACTCTTCTATAAGCGGAGCCTCCGTCTCACAGAAAGGTCACCAAGATGTAAATGCCATCATAACAATGATCGAATAACTTCCATGCTCATTGACCTGGTAATTATAATCATCAAAAAATAAACTATCACTAGATGTAGGATTATTTGCACACCAAGGCAGACCTAATCCAGATGGAATTGTATCACCTACGCCAAGCGTCTGACCATAGAATGTTGAAGTGAAAAAAAGTAAAAAGAGATATTTATTAGGGAACTTATTCATAATAGCCCTTGTCATAGTAAGGCCAAATTAATTTAAAGTCCTATAAAAAGGCAATCACCAATGATGATCAATTATTAAAATTGCCGTCTATCAACATTGTAGCAAAAGCATAAAGATCGATCGTATTCAAAACATCATCTCCAGTAATATCTCCCTGACCTCTCTCACAATGGTTCATTCGTGTATCAGATGTAATAAGATCTGAGAGCCTTAATAGATCCATTACATCGATAATAGGATCATTATCAATGGTATAAGTATGGTCAATATCACCAAGAACTTCTGAACAAGTGCATAGAGTACAGTTTTCTAATGCAACAGAAAGTCTATCAAAAATTATGTCATATCCTTCCTGACCATAATAATCAGATGATGAATATACGATCTCCATGTTGTGATCTATTATGACGTTATATGGAATCCAAGTATCTGTAAATAAATAGGTTCCTAATCCTCCATACTCATATTCATTATAGGTATCCTCATCAGATATTATTGGGTAGCTTATACCAAAGTTGTCTACCCATCCATCACAGGTGTATGGTTGACCCCAGTCACCACCCATTCCAATTACAACTAATCCTGAATCAGCATAAAGGTCAAAGTATTCTTGAGTGACAGGAGCCTCCGTCAGACAATATGGTCACCACGTTGTAAAAGCCATCAACCATATGACATAAGGACGGCCTGTTTCATTAATGGCTCCATCATACTTACCAAGGAATAGACTATCATCATCCATGGGGTTATTGCCACACCATGGGAGACCAAAATCAGATGGAACAGTGTCACCAAAATTGTATACTTGGGTATAACCAATAGATAAGAGGAAAGAAATGATAATTAATTTATTTTTCATGTTTTTAATACCTTGCCATAACTACATACTCAAACTTAAAAAAAGTATTTAAAAAAGGAAATTGTAACTATAAATAATTTTATGATAATTAAAAAACAGATGTAAGACTCAACTTGAATCCATCATCAAAGGGCTCTACATACCGACAGATTCCATTACTACAGATGATCCCCCCTCTGAGAGTACCATACATGAGATCCAATCGAGTATTCTCATTGATATTGATCATGAGATCCAATGCGATCCATTTGTTTTCTAGATCCATGAAATTACCGATGAATTTCTCTAATGGATTAGTGATACTCGGGACCTTTGGCCCATATTCATAGGTGGAACTTGATTCTATGGTAAGTGACAAGGACCAATGAGGTGATTTCCCAAGACCCACTGTGATCATGTGATTATATTGAAAATCCTTGGCTATCTTATCATCATTATTTTCATCCAAAACATAAAAGTTAGATCTGCTGCTATCAACATAAACTCCACTTCCTGTCCATATGCCATCATTGTTCACATCATCAAACTCCTCTCCCTCGTCCCATATGCCATCGCCATCAAGGTCTGTGAATTCCTCTGCGGGATCCCATATGCCATCACCATCTGCATCAGAAAACTCCTCACCTGGGTCATAAATACCATTTCCGTTGGTATCATAGTCTGGTAATTGATCATCTGTGAGCCAACCATTCAACCACCAATCATACCAATTTTGTTCTGCATCATCCCAAATACCATCGCCGTCAAGGTCTGTAAATTGCTCTGCCGGATCCCAAATACCATCACCATCGAGGTCCTCAAACACCTCATCTGCCGATAAGGTATTTCTATAACTGGTTCCCTTCTCCAATTTCTGAAGTTCATATTTCAGGTCAAGGCTCCACCCGCTAGAGAATTTATAATTGAATAAGGTAGGCACGGTAAATGCATTCTGATATTTATTTTCAAGTCTCTCATTCACAATGCTATAATGATCTGTATATGCCTCTCCAGCATCCCATGAGCCATTACCATTGTCATCAATAAAAGGTTCAGTCTCATCCCAAAAGCCATTTCGACTTGAGTTATAGATAACATGGTACTCTGGAATATTATTGGTCCATGCAAACCCTAACTGATACCTCAGTTTCTTTATGTAGCCCTCCATCTCAACATACAACTCATTGTACGGCAGTGTCACATCACTGCTGTAAGGTAGAAGGGTCAGTGTGCTGTCGCTAGACCATTTTGATGACAAAATAGCATTCAGCGTATCCGGGAATTCTTTTTGCCATTCATTTGTCCTGCTTGCGGCCTGATAGTTTAACGTGAAATATCCTAGAGATCCCACAGGCCCCACAAGTGCAGCCTGGTAGCCAACCTCATCACTAAAATTGACCTGAGGAATCATTCTAGCAAGGAGGACACTGCTATGTTCACGCATCACGGTAGGAGGCTGGGTATAGATAAGATTCATGTCAAAATTCTTTACATAATTATTTCGTTCATCAGGATTGATCTTGGTCAGATTATAATTTTTATACTCCATGGTGAGAGACCACCCATTTAATGGTGAAAAATCAAAATAATAGTTCATGTTTGAGAACAAAGAGAATCCATTATAGGGATTGTAGGATTCAGCATAGGCATCGTTAATGGTTGATTCTGGAAGAAGGGTTGATTTATTTGCATACTCGAAGTACCCGCTAATGTTCGATCCATCAAAACCACCTCTTAGTCCATGGGTCCTATGGACAAGACTCAGTGTATCCACGTGAGAATTTATGAGGTTATATATCGGATGTGATTGACGACTCTGTAGAAATGATAGTCCAAGATTGAATGCTCCTCTAAAGAACTCCATGTCACCACCAAACAATGAATGATCAGAGGAATGGTTTGGTACACGAAGTTCACTATCTATGCCTTGATTAAAATCAGTACTTACTCTAGAAATATTTGATAGCCCTGAGATCAAGTTCAGTGCATAATCATTCTCGATAAGTCCAAAACTCAGACCTCTGTATCCATTATCTAAATTTACATTTTGATCATCAAATTGATTTAGGATCAATCCCCTCCCCCATATCTTATAGATATCGCCAACAGATAATTCCAGAGGCCCATTGGCATAATCCAATCTGAATTTTCTCAAACCATTGGTAGATTTTCCTAATTCTGGCGGATCACTATATTCAAATTGTGACCATGTGGTTATCATTTCACTTGATATGTTCAGATTGAGAAATACCTCAGAGAAATTAAAATTATTCTTACTCTCTCCAAATTTTAATTCTGTATCTCCACCAACACTTAACTGTGCAGTAACACAGGCAATTAATAAAATTGAGATAAATAATTTCTTTATCACGACAAATTAAAAATCAATCTTGAGTTTTTCTTTTTTCTGAACCTGTTGGACTGATTCGAGATCTAATTCATCATATGTAATGCCTTGACTATCAAGTAGATCAGTGATTGCCTTGAGGATCCCCACTTCATCACCAGGTACATAACCCTTATGCCTATAGACAACTTTACCTTTTTGGTCTATGATTATGGTCGTAGGCATTTGCTGGATCTTTAATTTTTTATAGATCTGGCTATTTGGATCAACCGCAACATTGAAATCAAAACCCTTCGTTCGAATGTATGGCTTCACCTTGCTCATGCTCTTAGGTGAGTCTGTATTAATGGTTAACACATTCATTCCAGATGATTTAAAATGATTATAGAAAAGATTCAAATATCTCATCTGTTTTTTACAAGGCTCACACCATGTAGCCCAGAAATCAATGATCGTTGGTCCTTCCTTTATGAAGTCATGTATCTTGGCATATTTACCATTCAACATTTTTAACCTTAGATTAGGGACTTTATCTTGAGAAAGACCCATGGAGAATAAAAATAAGAGCGTAATTAAGAATTTTCTCACTATGTCTTACCTTAATATGTTTGTATGATCTATTTTTTCTTTATGACAACGAGAGTGATGTCATCATCATTCATTAGACCTGACATCCAATCATCACCTAGATCGATCAGTGAATCAATGATACCCTGTGCAGATTTATTTCCATTTTTCATTATGCAATCTTTCACAGGCTCGTAGTCCAACATCTCACCATCATGATTAACACATTCTGGGAGACCATCAGATATTAGAACAAGGGCATCATCATGATCTAGTTTAAAAGAATGAAGGTCAAAGTCAGCCTTTTTCATGGAACCGAGTGGCAAACCTGGAACGAGTATCTCGTCTACCTCTCCTGTACCATTTTTGTAAAGATAAGCAGGAGGCATTCCCGCTGAGGTGAAATCAAATGAGCCATTATTAAATTTTGCCATGTTCAAGGACATGCGTGTTGTTCCAAGGTCAATGGCCTTGATGGTTCTATTCAGGCGCGTTGTTGTGCTTGCTGGTGTATCAAAGTCTGAGCCATAGAGTCCTGCCTTGGTTATGGAGACCATCATGCCAGCATTCAATCCATGCCCGGTGGCATCGCCGCAGACCACATACATCGAACCATCATCTTGAGGGAAAAAATCATAATAGTCACCACCTACTTCCGTAGATGTCTTCATATGTAAGGCTATGTCATAGTCAGGATGCTCAGGTGGGGTCTGAGGAATCAGTGACATCTGAAAATCCCTTGCCTGCTCTAACTCCTTTATTCTCCTCTCTTCCTCTAGCTGGTACTTTTGTTTATGCATCCGGTGCCTCATGAACATGAATATGCCCACTGCTACAAAGATAGCATAAATGCCAAATGCCCAATAACTCAAAAGAGGATGCGGAATGAATTTAATATTCAATTCTTTTGGGTCGCTCCACACACCATCGTCGTTTGAACCTTGTACCATGAACTGATAGGTACTCCTACCCAAGTTATTGTATGATGCAAAACGAAGCCCGCCTGATTCGATCCAATCTCGGTCAAAAGGCTCTAGTTTGTATCTATATTTATTTTTTATTGTTTGATGGAAATTAAGAGCGACAAAATCAATGGAGAATGATTTGATCTTATGATCTATGGATATGTTCTGATTCTCATCATCGGAAAATCCAGCCTTGGTCGTAAGAAATGTCTCAGAGATCGATTCATCGAAAAAATTCTTTTTTACCCTAGTGATCACACAAGGCGGGACATAGTCATTATACTGAATGGCTTTTGGATTTACTTTTGTTATGCCTAGGGGTCCCCCAAAATAAATACTACCATCGGGACTTTCATCATAACTATGCCGATGAAAATCTATGTTACCAATTCCATCCGTAAGACCATAGTTGGTAAAGGTCAAATCCTTCTGGTCAAAGAATGAGATTCCCTTCTTTGAGCTGATCCATAGACCATTATTATCATCGACCACAACACCTGTGACGTAATTACTTGGCAGACCATCCTCGACAAAATAATGTTTGAATGTATCCTCTTCTTTTGAATACTTGTTCAGTCCTCCATTTGTACCGATCCATATCATGCCTTCTTTATCCTGAGATACGCATGTGATCTGGGATGATGAAATACCATCAGGAAACAAGGGATCAAATACATGCCCTTCCAACTCAAAGTCATTACCTTTAATTATGTCTTCTAATAGAGCAGATGGTATGACATATAGACCATCCATCTCTGTTCCCAGCCAGATATCTCCATCATCATCCTGGGTAATGACCCTTGCTATTAGATCAGAACTAAAGTTGGTCACATTGTTTGATGTTGTATCTATGATAACTACACCTGTACCAGTCGCTACCCAGATCTTGTCATTAATGGGAAGGATGTCATGTATGAGATTATCAGCAAGTCTTCTTGATGAGGGCAGGGTATCAGAATTTGAAAATCTGGTTATCTCATCTGTCATTGTATTTATCTTTAAAACACCTTGGTCAGTCGCAACCCATAGAACCAGATCATTCACGATCTCTAGATCAATAATATGGGTGACGCCGAGCATTGACTTTTCATAGTCATATTCCCGGATTGCATCTGAAGAGAGCATCTCGAGTCCGAAACCTGTCGCTGCCCACATCATGCCATCGGTCATGGTGGTAATGGAATAAATCTTATCATTTTTCAGACCCCATTCATTTTCTTGATCGTATTTATAATGGGCGAATTTTGGTTTTACAAATGAATAGAAACTAATACCATTCTGCCCTGTGCCTATCCAGACATGCCCCGCCTTGTCTTCAATAAAGGAAGTAATGTTATTATCCGCAATTGAATTTTTATCGATGGGGTCATGCTCGAAATGATTAGCAGGTGGTGGACCATCAGAGGTTGGGTCAAGTTCTACAGATAGACAATTGAAACCTGCTTCAGTCTCAGTTGTATACCATAGTCTGCCTGATCTGACTGCAACAAGTATTTCTGATATATCATTCTCAACTATGCTGTCAGCGAATGGTGTTGTCTGTATGTTAAAAAATTGATCATCTGCTGGTACATATCGAGATATTCCATTATCCGTAGCTATCCATAATGCTTCTCTTAGTCCATCCCATGAAAGGTCTTTTACATTATTTGATACAATGGACAAAGTTGAATTCGTCTTTTTAAATTGCTGTACCTCTCCATCTGGTCCATTGGTAATTCTAAACAATCCACTTGTTGTACCAACCCAGACATCGTTAGAACCTCCTTTTTCAATTACATTGATCCAACCCCCTACACCTACGTCCGGTAGTTTGAATCTTTCAATGACATCTTTTCCTGGTTCAGCATAATACAATCCTGCAGTCGTACCAAACCATATGATATTCTCTTGATCCTTGAAGAGAACTGTTACCTTTGAATCTTCAAAGGCTTTTTGGTCATCGCATGTGAGGCACTCTGTTTTTCCACTATCCAAAAAATGTCTAAACACTTCTCCGCTATCGGAGAGTTTCACATAGACCTTTCCATTAGCGTCATCTACAATTGTTTCAGGGTCTTCTAAGACCTGGTCGTTGATATCTTCAGGCATTATTGGTCTAGAAAATAATCTACTTGCTGGATCAAAGATACTGACACCCAACTCTGTACCTACCCATATTTTGTTTTCTGAATCTTCGTATATGCATGAGACCTTATTCCCTAAAATGGAAAGATCGTCAAAAGAATTCATGTTATAGTTTTTGAATTCATAGCCGTTAAAGACATCTAGCCCATTCTCAGTACCAATATAAATGAAACCATTTTCATCTTCAAATATCTCCTTGACCGTACTCTCTGCAAGTCCATCCTTTACAGAAATATTCCTAAATGAGAAATCCGATTGTGCATTTATATCTTCTGATAAAAATGAAAATACTAGTATGATGAAAAATATGTATCTATTGATTTTTAACATTCTAAAGAGTTTGCAATAAAAAAGGCGACGAAAATTCGTCGCCTTTTCCATTGAATAAAATCCTGTTATTCTTAGATTAATTTATTTGACCAACAATGCCTTTTGGGTTACAGTGAAAGACCCACTTTGGACCTGAATGATATACATGCCCGATGGATGATCACTCGCGTTCCAATAGAACGTGTGCCGACCCAATGATAGCATGTCCTTTTCCCGTACAACGTCTACCTCTTCACCGATTGTGTTATATATCGCAATTCGAGTTAGTTCATTTTCTGGTAATGCAAAGGATATTGTCAACATTGGATTAAAAGGATTTGGATATAGACCCTGGATCGAAGGATTTTCAGGTAAGTCAAAGCCCTCGCTAAATGACTGTTTTTCACTGAATGTCACATTGATCTCGCTTGCCTCTGGACCCGCGACAATAGTATTCTGGAATGAGCCAGCCGTAACACCAGGTAAGTCCAAAGTTAATTGTCCTCTTGGATTCTGCCCAGAAGCGTCATAGAGTAGCACTTTGAGTTCTTGATCATTGGCGTTGTAGTCCATGGCCCATCCTGAAGGCAGGTTCAAAGACTCTAGGTCTGATATTGAGATATCTGAAATAAAAGCATCAAACTGTATGCCGCTGACCTTATCCATGCTTGAGATCACGACCCTATCGCCAGCGTCTGAATGGTGAACCTCAAAAAAGCCGTCACCTGGTGGTGGTATGACAGCATTGTCAAATGAGCCACTGAGAACAAGTTGAACCAATGCTATAACGTCAATGACATTTACTGTATTATCCATGGTATAATCTGAGATCTCATATCCGCAACTCTCTGTCTCACCGGTCAGGACAATCTCAACCAGACTTAAAATATCAAAAATATCGACTGTAGGTGTACCACCAGTTTCAACTGTACCATTCGTGTTACCCGATACGAAAACATTTGCATTGTCACATGGATCACAAGCATCACCGAATCCATCTGAGTCTATGTCAAGTTGGTCAGGATTTGGGGTATCAAAACAATTGTCTGTACTATCCATGACACCATCTTGGTCCTCATCTCTTGGCACATATGAAAGTCCAAGTTCGATCGCTTCCATGATATCACCTTCATTATATCCAGAACTAGTATATAGGACCTCATAATTATGGTCTAAAACAACATTATGAGGGATATACCCATCTCCAAAAAGTTGCCAAGGATATCCACCACTAGATCCACCATCTAGCATGGGATAAGTTATGCCAAATGCATCAGCCCAACCCTCACAGGTATAGGATGTCCAGTCAAAACCGTGGGCAATGATATTGATGTAATTTTCATTATCTGCTAGAAAATCTTGCCATATTTCTTCTGTCTGCGGAGCCTCCGTCTGACAGGATGGTCACCAAGATGTGAACAGATTCATCCACGTAACCTTTCCAACACCCTCTTCAAAGAGACTCCAATAATCTCCCGTAACTATGTCTGGGTTTACGTCCTCACCATTCATGCAAATATCGGAACCAAAATCTGGAGATGTATCACCCACCTCCAACTGCGCATTTAAACTGCCTATTGCGAGTGTAAACACCACAATAAACTTAAGATTCATTGATAACATTTTTCTCATAATTGATCCTTTATCATGAAATTAATTCAATCTTTTAATAAATTGTCTAAAACAATCCCCCTAAAATAGCCCTTAATTAGTATCAAACTCAACCATCATCTTAAATTATTCTATTGGCCACCTGCCATGACCAGATCAACCAGGACCAACATGTCCCATTGGTTTATTTGACCATCTTCGAGCAGATCAACGGATTGGCAATCGTTTGGAGGTAGCCCCACTCCTTCTAATAGGTCAGAAAAGGCAAGGACATCATTGACACCAATTATTGGAGAATAATCATCGCCTGAAGCATCCAGGTCTACATTCCCTAGAATATTGACAAGACCATTACATGCATCACAAGCGTCTCCAAGACCATCAGCATCCACATCTGTTTGATCAGGATTAAAGACAAAATGACAATTGTCATAGAGATATGTCAATCCATCTTCATCTGGATCTGGGTCTAGATCTAGAATGCTATTTGTCTGAACCTGATAGACAGGACTTTCACAACAGTCATTCAACCTCTGAACGATGGCTATGATCTTCAGATTTGAATGGACCCAAGCATCATCAAGAGTAAATCCACCATAAAAGATCTCAGATTGCCCCGATTCAGTTATGGATATGGGTAGTTTTTGAGGCCCACCCTTTGTGATATACTTTCTGGCAACATTTCTAGCATTATGCCACTGATCGACGGTACTCCAATACGAGTATATCTCATCCTCAACAACAAAGATCTCAAGATGTAGATCTGTGTTATCTAGTGTACTGTCAATGTCATCTATTAAAACTTCAATCGCAAAATTCACATTATTTTCCCCAGGCGTATATTCACCGGATATTCCAATGCGATAGGGTGTTTCTTGCAATATGTAACCTTGATAGAGTTCTAGATATCCAGGGTAGAGTGATTCCCAATTCCCACCACCTGAGCCTCCGACTTGGGAGTTGTGGCCATTCCACTCCACATGAGGTATCCCACTGACGCCATACATGCTTGCCCTTATCGAATAACTTGCCGCAATGCAAAAATCTGAACTATCTGGTGTATAATTCGCACTATGCCATTCAATGGTGTTTAATGTGTTTGGAAATTCTTTTAAAAGTGTATCTAACGCGAAACTCGCGGAGGGGCAGTATGGTCACTCAAGACCCGTAAAGTCCTCTGCCCAGACCTCTTGCCCAGATCGCGAAGCGGTCTCCAAAATATTTCGCATGTCATCAATAGTGGTATTCCTAAAATCCAAATGTTGGGAAAAAGAAAAATTCGTAATCAGTGCTAATGAAAGGATCATTGAATGAAGAATGGGGATTTGGTTTTTCATATTCAACCTCCGTGTTTGTGGTGAAATCTATCTGCTTTATAATAAAGCTAAAATAACATAACAAACCATCATAAAAAAGGCGGTGCATGCCAAGCACCGCCTTCAATTATAAATAAGCGAATAAGCGTTTAATATTCCATGAATATCTAACTAGAAACTTGCACTGTAGGTTATCTTTAGTCCATCATTAAAGGGAGGGATCAACCTGCAGATACCATTGCTACAAAACAAACCACCCTGAATTGATCCATACATTATGGTCAATCTTTGAGATGATGTAATGTTATAGGCAAATTCTGCTGAGACCCATCTATTCTGCACCCAACTGGGTGGGTCAATGCTATTGCGTTTACCTGTGAAATATTTAAGATCTCCATAGATCAGAGCCTCAAGTGGATTATAGTATGGGTCAACGGGCACACTTGCATCATATGAATTTGTCCAATCATGTGTAACGGTAAAAGA
>CAYZJY010000060.1:0-12093 GCA_964478995.1 uncultured bacterium | reverse complement strand
ATCAATGCTAGTTCATGATCTCCAATAATTCTGTAGTATTCTGCGATATATTTATGGAACCAGGTGTCATGGACAACCTTATTGGCCTCCTCAACTATTTTTTCATATTGACCAAGGTCTCCATTCCTTCCATATTTTTCTGATACTTTATACATTAGTCCAGTGGTTAGATCCATCCCAAGGTCAGTAGCGAGGTCAAAATATCCATCAAACAATTCACTCATGCCTAGATATGAGGTCATCATTATCATTTGGTCAGGTATCAATTGATTTTTTGGGTCTAGATCAAAACATTTTTTCATTAGTTCAAATGATTCTTCAAATTTTCCCTGCCTTCGAAGAACAAGAGCAATCCTCCAATTAATTTCAGAGTCATTCGGGGATAATCTATTTGCGATCTCATATTCACGAAGACCTTTTTCAAAATCCAGAAAACCAGAATAATGATAAAATCCCATTTCTAGATGTGCTGTAGCAGATAAAGGGTCTATCTCCAAGGCCATGTCCAATGCCTTCTTTGCCAATTTTAGTCTATCTTTTGTTCTATCTATCCCAAAGAAATAGATCCAAGAATGGATACCACCTAATTTTGCGAATGCAAATGCAGAATTTGGATCTAATTGCACGACCTTTTTAAGTATCTCTTCTCTTTTTAGGCAATCTTGCCTAATTAAAAAATTAGTATTTTTTATTTTTAACAAAAGTTCATATGCATCTGCATTGGTGGTCATTACCTTATTCAGTCTTTGAATGTCCTCATCTGTCATTTTTGTTTTTAATGCTGATGCGATACTCTTTGCTACTTCTGTCTGTACAGAAAATATGTCATCAAGGTTCCTATCGTAAATATCTGCCCAAAGATGTTCGTCTGTTTTGGCATCGATCAACTGACCTGTGATGCGGACTTTATTTTCAACTCTTCTAACACTACCCTCTAGTATATTGGTCACACCAAGTTCCCTAGCTATGTCCTTTAGATTCTTCTTTGAATCCTTATATTGCATGATGGACGTACGAGAAATAACCTTTAGTCCCTCTATCTTTGAAAGATAGGTAATGATATCTTCTGTGATTCCATCACTGAAATAATCAGAATTATCATCCTCGCTCATGTTATCAAAGGGCAATACGGCTATGGACTTCCGCTCATCTCCTAATTCATCGCTTCGATCAAAGTCAAAGGTGAAAAAGGTAATACCCAACAATAAAGAGATCAATATCACTGCCAATAATGGCACTTTAGTGTTTTTTTGACCCGGGATTGAATCCTTTTTAACTTGAGGTTCATTTTCTGTACCCATTTGAGTAAATATGGAATAGACCTTGATGGGCTTATCTATGCCTTTTAAAAGTTGTTCTTCTTGAAAGGCTGCACTTATGTCAGGTTTATTCTTTATGTCCTCATGAACACGCTCAGAAACACATATTCCACCTGGCTCTGCTAGAGGTTCTAGCCTAGATGCAATATTGACACCATCACCAAATACGTCCCCACCTTTTTTGATCACATCTCCGATATGAATTCCAATTCTTAAGGTAAGGTCGGGATTATGTGCTAATATTCTTTGAATTTCCAAGGAACAAGTAACGGCCTTTACAGCACTAGGAAATGAGATCAATACACCATCGCCTATTTCCTTTAGCCATTCCCCATTAAAATTCTTAATGATGGGTTTGAGTAATGCCCGCTTTTGCTCAAGAACTGCCATTGCCCTATTCTCATCTTTAGACATCAATTCTGTGAAGCCACAAATATCGGTAAATACTATGGCGGCTAATTTTCTTTCTTCAGTGGACATATTATTTCATATAATTATAGGGTTAATAATTTGCTAAATAGTATTCACAATCTCTAGTTATAGATTATAAAGACGCAAAATATCTTTGTATCGTTCATGTTTTTTGAAGGGTTGGAGTTTTGGGTCAATTTTGATAAAAACATATGGATTATTTTCAATGACTCCTTTCTCAATAAGATCAAAACCTTTTTCAATGTCTCCTGCATATAATGAGATAAGGCCCTTCATGCTTTCCATGCCATTTGCATTGCCAAATGAATCCAGTTCGACCAACACTTTTTCTGTATCATCTTTCTTTCCCTGATGGGCATATATCATGCCTTGACTGGCAAGGGCAAGCGACTCAAAGAATCCTGACAATCCGACGAACTTTTCCCTTGCTTTATCAAGTGATCTAAGTCCCCGATCATAGTTTTCCTCATGAAAATATATCCAACCTTGAACCATGTCTGCTAATGGAGAGAATGTGGTCATGCCATGTATCTTTTCAATTGTCTCCTTTGCCAGCCTATAGTTCTTACTAAAGTAGTGACCACTTGCCAGATGTTCCAACGCAATGACCGAATTTTTATTCAATTCAACATATCGATCATAAGCCGCCATGCTTTTCTCAAATTTCCCCTGTGCTATGTATATTTCAGCGAGGGTCTTCCAAGAATTACCATCATCCGGTTTAATGGAGATACCTTTATCTACAGTGGATTCTGCATCCTCCCATCTTCCCTGATTTCTATATATAAAGGAAAGGGTCAAATATGCTCTTAAAAATTCAGGTCTGATCTCAATGAGATCATTCAAGGTAATCTCGGCATCCTCATACAGACTGAGATCAGTTTGTACATTGGCAAGATTAATGCTTATTATCCCTGATAATGGGTCCAATCTCTTTGCAGCCAGCCCATAGGTCAATGCTTTCTGGTAATCCTTACGCACGAGCCGAAGAAAGTCAGAATACCAGTGATGTGCAGTTGCATAGTTTGGATTTAATTGGATCGCCTTCAAATAATATTCTTCTGTCTTATTCGGCTCATCCTTACGTATCAGACTTACAAACGCGTTAGCTGCATGCACCTCTGCAGCCATTGGATTCAATTTCATAGCCTTGCTCGCATTGATATCAGCGAGTGTCAGATTCTCATCAAAGTTGTCATATCCATAATCAGCCAGTAGAAGATATGTATTTGCCAGTCCTACATAAGCCAGTGCGTAGTCAGGGTCTTTTTCCACTGTTCTCTTAAAGAAGGACAGTCCTTTTCGCATCCCATCCTCATCTCTACGATCTTGAAAGTGTATTCCCTGCAAATATAGGTTGTAAGCCTCCATTGTTGTTTCAGATATTGAAAGGCCCTCCTGATCTGCATGGCCAATGTAATCCATTTTCAATGCACTGACTATTGTCTGCGCTATCTCATCCTGTACGGCAAAGATATCTTCTAGTTTTCTATCATACGTTTCAGACCATAAATGAGCATCATCTTTGGAGCGAATCAATTGGGCAGTGATCCTTACCTTATTTCCTGCTTTTCTTACACTACCTTCTAGTACATGTGTTACATTTAATTGCTTACCAATATCAGCAATGGCCACGTCTGTCCGACCCTTATAAGAAAAAACTGATGTTCGTGAGATAACCCTCAGGCCCTTGATCTTCGCGAGATAGTTAAGGATCTCTTCAGTTATGCCATCACTGAAATACTCATTTTCCTTATCAGAACTCATGTTAATAAAAGGCATTACGGCTATGGATTTTTTTTCGGAGATTCCTGATCCTTGTTCCTTTTCATAAAAAAAGTTGAAGAGCAACAGTCCCATTGCAAATCCAATGACAGCATGGATGATCGTCCTTTTTAATCCCCTACCAGCAGAAGGTTCCCTTTCAGGTAATCCTTTATCATTGAACTTTTCTGAAATTCTTTCTTCTTTTGTTTCTGGCAGCCCATGGGAAATAATGCAATATAGAGATATTTTCTGCCTCACACCCTTCAACTTGGGACTTCCAATCAATTTCGTCTTATAGTTGGGGTCTCGCATTAAAGATACATTGACCCTATCGGTAACAACGATCCCACCAGGGTTGGCAAAGGGTTCTGCCCTAGAGGCAATATTGACATCATCTCCAATCACATCATCATTCTTAAACACAACCTCACCTTGGTGAATACCAATCCGTAAATTCAAATTATCAATCTTCTTTACTTCATCTTGAATTGATATGCAACATTTCACAGCATCAAGAGTACTTTCAAAAGTCAACAATAGACCGTCGCCAATTTCTTTCAACCATTGTCCATTATATGAGTCAACAATTGGTTTTAATAAATTACGCTGCTTGTCTAATAACTCAAGGGCAGCCGGCTCGTTTTTTGATGATAGATCTGAAAATCCAACAATGTCAGTAAATACTATTACCGCAAGTTTTCGTGTTGAATCAGTCATTTTATATAATCAATGGATCAATTATTTAATTAACATTATCTTTTGGCTTTTTTCAAAGGAACCACTCATCATTCTTACAAAATACATCCCTGAAGAATATTGCGAAGCATCCCAAGAAATTTCATGACTACCACTCTGAAATAAGTCATTGATCAATGTTTCAACAATGCGACCATTAACATCATACACCTCAAGTAATACATTAGCATCATTCGTGATATTAAAAGAAAGTTTTGTAACTGGATTAAATGGATTAGGATAGTTTGGATTCAAGGTGAATTGCTGTGGTATTGCCAATTCATGATCTACCTTTACAAAGGTTTCGGTTGATACCTTTGCCCTGATGTTCGCATCACCATACTGTGAAAGTGAATTATCATAATTTACACCATTGCTTGATAAATACGATCTTCCAGATAATTCACCAATATTATCGAAGGCATAGACATATCCATTATTATAGAACTTGATGGTTATGAAAAAATCTTGCCCTGATGCAATCTCCATCGAATCTATCTCTACACTATGCCAACCTCCAACATATGAACTACCAGAAACCGTCTCAATTAAATTCCCTGGAGTGGTCCCATCAAATGAATCATGAATGCTTACTTCCCATGTCAACTCATCTGTATTCCAAAACAGTTCCCAAACAAGTCCGAAATCTATTTGAGTCACATATCCTTCATTGCCTGAAGTAAAATGAACTCCAGCCCACTGTTCATCTGTACCTATGGTAAGTGCTGTAGAGGCAATTCCATATTCATCATATGATATTGCATAGCCTGAATTTGGCATGGCGGTTATGTCTGCATGCATGATCGAGTCAGGAGCACTTATGTTATTTATGGAGATCCCAGTTTGATATCCATTGTTCCTATCAGATGATGGATTGGTAGAACCATTGAAGTTCGTATTATCATTTGTACCAGGAAATGGATCACCACCATCTCCCCTATTATAATTGTCATCCAGATCCTGATTCCCATCGGCTGCTTCAACATCAACTAACTTATCATTTTCATCATCATTATTTGGACCAAAACTATTAAAACCTGCTGTCCTATTTTCATTGATGTGGTAAATCATTAGTCCGGTACCATTTAAATATGAATCAAACCCATGATGTTGACGATTTTCGATCAAAAAATATCTACTTGATCGATAGTCATCCTCCCAAACTTTAATTGCTGTGGGTGAGGTTGCTAATTGAGCGATCGGTACGTTTGTTTCTTGACTGGCAGCAATAGTTGGTTCAATCCATCCCATTTCAATCTTACACCATGCTGACATGTGGGCCGGTGTATCTCCATACCATCCCAGCCAGTTTCCTGAAGCCATCAAACACCATTCACCAACACCTTCAGAATCTCCATCAGAATCATCACGATCATATAAATCTGGAAGACCGAGTACATGCCCGAATTCGTGGGCAAATAAACCCATTGGGCAAAGGTCTGTTGTTATGCAGTTTCCACTTCCAGGAAGTTCAGGACACACCATGTAACTGTTTACAATAATATACTGTCCACTTGGTGTCTGATCGTTTGTTACATATGCATTTGATCCAAGTGAACTTTGATGAGCCCATAAATTCTGTTCACCAGAAAGGCACCCTGGATAAACCACTGCTATTCCATCTACATATCCGTCATCATCACCAGAGTTGGGTACATTATCCGGACCATCATTATCAAACTGTCCAAAATCAAAATCTGGATCAGCCAAGGAAGCGATCTCAGCTACATATTGTCTAACATTTTCAACAGCCTGCGATTGGCTATAACTAGAATTATACCACCCACCTACAGCTCCATCCAACTGAAAGTTACCATATGAGATCTCATCATAGTAATCCTTCAAAGATCCAGTGGAATTATTCCCAAATAATAATTCATCAAAATTTGACGCACTAAAATATGTAGATGCTCCAGAATATTTACCAAGAAGAACAGGAAGGTTGAATTCAGATTGGACATTTCTCTCTCCCTGATCATGATGAGATGCAATTTTTTTAATCCAACCAGGGTCACCATAATTCTCTCCAATCCCTTGTTCTTTCATTTTTTCTAACAAACCTTCAGGAAAAGCACCTTCTTTTGGTGGTACTATTGCCATGATTGTGGAAATCATTAAGATGGATATTGTTATCATTTTCATGGTGTGTTTCCTCTACTTCTTAATTGTTTATTAAATAAAAAAGGCCTGTTTGTTTGCAGGCCTTTTTTATACATAGTTTTTTTCATTTTTTGTTAACTAGCACTTTCCTTTTCTTGGTAAGCAGAATATCCAAGTAATAATACCATCGCTACCAGCACCCATATGCTTGCATGATGGAATTCAGAGCCTGAATATTTTATCAGGTCTAATAAACGACCAATCAATAAAGAGATACGACCCATTACGGCAAACCCAAAGGATGCACCAAAAGAGATCATCAAAAAATAAATACCAACCTTGGTGACCTTACCAAAGGTTCCAGTCTGTTCTCTGGAAAAATAAAAATATAGCAACCCTGTTACTGTGCCCACCAAAATGACCAAATTGTTAAAATATGAGTCACCAGTCAGGCTAAAAAATGGTAGATCTGTACCTATTATTGGAATAATCGTATTTTTTACCTGCCCTAATACATTTGAATTCAAAATACCATATGCACGTAAACCTGCAGCCATGCCCACAGTATAGGCTATTCCCCATCGCGCCATCCAATTAAGAGGTTTATAGATACTTAACAACATCATGAAACCCAACGCCATGGGCAAAAGATATATCAAATGCATGTCGTGTCCCATGTCTATTCCGCCTTCAGGGAATATCGATGCTGCTGCAAATCCAAACATGTCATATAATCCATACCATGCACTGTCTTCAGAATAATGTTTAGATGGCCAGAGTCTTCCGAATAGATTTGGTTGGATCTGTGTCCAGAAGTTAAATGACATCCAATAGCCCGCAGACACTCCTACGAATAAATGTTCTGCTATTTTATAGAACGGATTATCTTTATAAAGAAAAGAAAATATTGCAAGCGTAAGAAAGACAGCTATCCATGCTCCTAAAATATCCATGGTAATTAGCCTTGATGCCTTTTTGAGCGTTTGCGCTCAATAAAATAACCCAGATTGCCTAAAAATATGAATATTACGATCACGAAATGTGCAGCGGATTGTGCATCCATTCCGCTAGTACCAACACCTTTGATACCAATTAGTTTCTCATATTCTGCCGCACCAGGCATGCCGGCTAATATTCCTTGGATCTGCCCACCCAATACGTACGGCATCATCTCATTTACAATGATCGATGTCGTTCCGGTACTCATTGGAACACCTGTTGGATCTGAGGCAAAAAGAACCCATTCTGTCGTACCGGGATATCCAGCTGAACCTGAGAACAAGAAATCAAAATCCTCAAACTTATTGATCCCTTTCATCATGGGGATCTCTTCTAATTTGGTGCCTCTTGAATCTATCGTGAAAACCTTTCTTAGATCACTCACAATTCCTTTTACAACCGCTTCAGCACCTGGTCTAAAACCTAACAAGACATAATCTTCACCATAGGTAAGTCCATATTCATTGGCTGCAACCTCTTCAAGTGCCTCCTCAGCCATGAATTGACCATCAGCCCACAAACAGGTCACATATACCTTATGGCCTCTCTTAAGGCTAAATACATGACGCAATAAGGAAGTCACCATCGGATGGATCTCCGGTTTGGTGCTAGGACCATATTCAACTGATAATAATATTTTTGAATTTGGCTCAAGTGATTCAACAAAATCATAGACCTGCTGTGAATCCTTACCAGCCCTAATGGGTAGTGATAACGGATACATCAAGGGAATTAAGACCACTAAACCAATCACCAGGAAGATCCATCTTCTATCGACTTTGGCAAGTTTTAATATCAGTTCAATCACATAGTTCATCATTCACCTATGTATGACCTTTCGATCCCTAGTATGTATCGTATGGAGGTTCCAAATATTCCCAGTCCTATGCCTATCATGATCGAACGCGAACCTGCGCTATTTGGATATCTGTAGATCCATTCCTGCAGATACGGTAAGTAAAAGATCCCTGGTTCATCAATGGGCCAACCCATCGAACTTCCTGCAGCGGTGACGAGAATGATCCCAACACAAACAAAAATAGCGGTGTATTGTTTGTTCTTAAAAAAGGAATTGACCACGATCCCCCCTACCAAAACTAGTAGATACAAGATGAACCAACTAGATATGTAACTACCCAGTGGCACCCTACCGATCATGATGATGATACCTGATGCCAATAAAAGGGTAGCCTCAAAATTTCTAATACGGAATGCCCTATAAGATGCAGAAGCGACATAGAAGGCCAATAGTGCAAACATTGTCGCCTGCATTGGAGAGACCAAATATGTGAACATCCACTTGAATAAGGTGCCCTTTGCAGTCACATGTGCACCCCAAGCAGCATCAGGATTGCCTTTAATCACAAAACCTGCGATCAAGGCAAATATCAGGCCACCAACGGCAAATAAACTATAGTGCCAACCCTTTTCTTTCCTTAATACTTTCTGCATCTGCAATTTGAAAAGATTAAGACCGCCTAGAAAGATCGCGAATGCCGCAAGTATGTCAAACCACTGGGTTGCATCATCATCCACAAAGGATTTGAATGTGGGCTGATCCAGGAACCAACCCAATAATGTTGCAAATCCAATGATGGACACGATCATGATGGGTATTTGTCTTTTCCAGAGCATGCTTTATCTAACCGTTAATATTTCTAATATATTCAAATTCAAAATTCCTGCATCAAATAATACTCTCAATAAAACCCCACCGATCGTCAATGACAAAATGATCATCTTTATTATGTCTTGCCCCTTTACAGCTCCAACCAATTCGGGCTTGTCAGATAGATATGCACTTGCAGCAAAGAACTCTTCACCGATCAAGGTATAGTCACAGGCGGTGACAAAAAAAGGTATCTGGGATTGAGATGCCGTTCCTGCTATTTGGATCGCACCGATCGAATTACCAGTTTCAGCAAGGATCAGTGATTCAGCATAAAACTTACCCATGTATATGCAGGCAGCAGGTTTTTCTCTTACCATTATTCCATTGACCCCTGCGGCGTATGCGAATTGCTCATCGGTCACATAATGAACCATGTCCTCATGGAACATGTCTGGCCTGCCTTCAACCAAATACGACTCCTTACAGGCCTCTCTGGCTGCCTTCATGACAATGGCACGACATACTGGTACATTCAGAGGAGTTTCATATCGCGCTGTCATCTTTGAAACGTGACTAAGAACGATCACACCAGCGACAGTCTCCACTTGATCCATGTCAGATATTCCTGGAACAAATAATACTGGTTTTCCCATTTCCGTTGACCGCCCAACTGCCTCTTCAACAGCCTTCAGCCCTGGAATTGTCCTAAGAAAGATCTCTTCGCCTCTTTGTGCCTTCCTTGTGTTAAAGATAAGAATTCCACCAAAGACAACAATGGCCAAGAACATCACAAAACGATCTACAATGAAAAAGGGAGCACCAAAAAACCAATACCCTAAAAATATTAAGGTAAGTACTCCACTACCTATCATGAAATCACGATCATTCATTTTTATCTAACTCTTCGATCATTGTCAATAAGACCTCAACATTTTTTGGCTCTTCAAATACTTGCACAGTTCTATAGTAATTCTCAGATTGAATGAAGGAGTTGATCACTGGTCCAAAAAAGACCAAAAAGTGGCTCCCAAGCAATGAAAGTGGTTTTGTCATTTCTAGAAAAAAGATGGCCGGGGTAACTAGCCCATATTGATGTATTTTTTTTGCGATCTTCTCTAAAAATAACTTATCCTCTGGGGTCAAAGATAATTCACCAGATCGAGAATTGAACGAAAAAATTTCTTTAATATTCATCAGTTTGATCAATCTGTCTCTAACATTTCTAGATTCGATCTAGGGATGATCGATACCGTACCCTCTATGTCAACCTTTGCTATTCGCACCATTGTCTCTGATTCCATCTGATTCAATTCTGGAGGAAGTTCAGTGACCCTACCTATCTTTCCAAAAAATGGTGCCCTGATCACACGTACGAGTGACCCCTCTGTTATTCCCAGTTGCTCCTGCTTCTGATTCATATCATTGGGCATTTCATCATCATCAAGGGGAATGACGATCTCTGGTCTAATAACCCCTGCACGTATTTGCGTTGCGCCATTGATGGAAACAAATTTTCCATGGTGCCTTTTCAGAAGTTCAAAGGTTCGCTCACTCATCTTAATGTTGCCATACCCTTCTGTGACGATCAATGAAGTGACAAGTTCTTCAGTACCTGTAATCGCTACCCCAAGTGTATATCCCAAAATTTCTTCTAGATCGTAGTAGTTAAAACCGCCAATGACAATCCCAGCTACATTTAATGCCAAGGCTTTCTTATATGCTTCTATTCCAATGAAAGATCCTCCAACCAATATCTTTCCTTCATGGGTTTCATTGATGTCTTCCAAAGTTATTTCATCATGTCTTTCAGAGGCAATTACATCTAGCAATCCTCTTGCTTCACCTCCAATGCCAAAGATACCTTGGACATAGGCAGCATTCGATTCAATTGTTACACCCTCGCCCTCAATTATATCAGATACAACTCCACTTACGTAAGCATCTACTTCCACGGGAATAGGTGCTTCGCGCATCACGATCTGCCCTGTAACATCTGATATGGACTCTATTGTTCCAGATATGGGTGAGAGAAGGTCTGACTTGAAAAAACCAAATAGTCCATCCGTTTGAGCTATCATGTCTCCCTTTTCAACCACATTTCCTTCTTTTACCATTAATACATCATGAATGTCTGCAGGTGAAATATTGAGTCTATTTGCAACCTTGACCATTTGTACATTACCTGGAAGATTAGTTTTTGCAACAATGTGATCCGCCTGTACCTGGTCTCCCTTCTTTTTACTTACTTCTCCTTTTATCGGTAATCGTCTATTTTTCCTGACCTTTGAATGTTGAAGTACTTTTAATCCTGGTGTATATGCGTGTGCCATTTGCTTTATCTAATTTTCATGATCTTGGATACTCGTTCAATGCATCAGACCACGATTCTAGTGATCGCAGTCTCATTTCTTGATCTGATGGTATGTTTATTGGACGATCTCTCCCATCAAAGATCAATCCCACGGTACCCCCAAAGATCTCTGTTCTTATTTCTTGACCTATTCCTGCACCAATATCTGTATTCTTTGATGGAGTAAGCACTGTATTCATGGCCTCATATGGCGCATCAACTTTAAGGATCTGATCCTTTAACAATTGCTGCTCCATTGTACTCCCATCAGGCATGGTAATTTTCGCGGTTAAAACGACCTCACCTGGCTTTGAACGACCAATTGGTGTGATGCAAGTTCCAAGTCTTATGAGGCAGTCCTTATGAAACACTTCTAATGCAGCCTTGCGTGCTTCATTACTGAATTCTTCCTTATCAACATGGGCAAGGACACCTAATTGAGGCATCATGAAGATGGATTCGACTGCCTATTGCGTTATTCCTTCTGGCATGAAAGCATCTATCAACATCTTTGCAGACTGTTCACGCCTTGGTGCATGACTGAGGACTCCTCCAGAACCTACCAATAGGTCTAGATCCATCATGTTAACAAGAGACTCCCCAGATGTAGTTTGCTCAAAAGCATCAGAAATCGTTCTTTCTTTTTGAATCCCTTTCAATCCTACGGCAAATTCTTTATGCTGTTTAAAAGATAGCCTGAGAGCCTCTCTTGCTATGGACTGTTCAATAAATAATTCTTCCAATTATTGTGGAACCGTAGTGGGCCTGATCAATTTATT